>NC_003106.2:2393304-2694756 GCF_000011205.1 Sulfurisphaera tokodaii str. 7 | reverse complement strand
CGCTTCGCTTAATCAAAACACTCTGTAAGTTTCCATTTATAGTAAATTAGGGAATTTTATAATTTATTTGAAAACAAAATTACAGTTATTAATAGACTATGGTGATCGTAGATATGGAGACATTAAAATTACAGCACTACTGGATACACTATCACTGGTCGATGTAGCATTAGGGATATGGAGACATTAAAATTACAGTAAAATTCTTGTCGGAGAAATCTTACAGTCTAAAACATAGAAACGAGTATCTTTGAGTTACTCCACGATTCCAAATCATAAAATCTAATGTGGACTATCTAGTGACTTTTACGGAATTAGCATTATGAATAAAGCAGTTTCATGAGCAAAATTACTAGCAGAGTTGAAAGAGCGTGAACGGAATTAGCATTATGAATAAAGTATATCCTTAAGAACCTGTAATAATTTTCTACCTTTTTCGACGGAATTAGCATTATGAATAAAGGGATCAGAAACAGTAGTAATTTATTTGAGATCGTTCAACGATAATCTCAAATGATAAGATAATCAACTAAAGACTTTATTTTAGAATTATTTAGTCTCAAAAGCTGTTTTATTAAAAACCTAGAATTGTCTGCACTTGTTATGTCTCTCTAGAACTACATATCTTTTACTCAAAATTTATCTACTCATCTCTACTCTACTTGAATATAAAATCTATTCTATAAATAATAAGAAAATGATATTACCAATGTGAATCTTTAAGCTCCTATCGTCTCTCAGAATGAGTATTATAGTCTTTTTCATAGTAAATGCAAAGGATAAATGATATTTATCGATACAAAGTATGGCATCGATTGTTTAACCTGCTTTTAATATCTTAAGATAAAACTTGTCCCTTGAAACTATTATGAAAAAGACTATAATTAAAAATAAGTTAAGAATAATAAATTATATATTTTCTATAAATATTTTTTTGATAGAATTTCTAACGTTCTTTATCTTGTTTTTGCTGTTCTAATTTAACGTTTGATCTTCTGTTTTTCCGTATCAGTAGAGGGGGAATGTTCTTAAACAGTCATGAAATTTGATATGTTTTTGTAATATTATATCAGTTTACTTCTAATATACTATATCCTCTTTAATTAAGCCTCGTTTAAGGATGTTATCTTTCTCGGAAAGATATGGGGATAAATAAACTTAGGTTACCGTACAAAGACAGAGTACAACCTTGACACATAAACGTTTAAAATAATATTTGCTCTTCACAATTCTACCTCTTTTCAGTGAACTGTATTAGAAAAAGATTTTTTATGATTACTCTAATATTTTTACATACACTCATCGAATTTGATGACTGTTTGAGAACATTCCCCAAGGGCTGTTAATAGGAGTAGGAGGATGGTTAACTATAGTCTTGGCTTGTTAAACGTCATGTACCCGGTAGTTTATTCAAGGGAGAAAACTCCCTTAAACGAGGCTTACTTAAAGGGGATACAATATATTAGAAAGCGTTTGATATAATATTACAAATATTTATCGAATTTCATGACTGCATGAGAACAGTCCCATTTAAGTGCATTTCTTGGTTTTACAAAGTTAAATAAAATAGAGAGTGTATGTTCTATTAAATTTTGAGTATATCTTTGTTTTTATTCCCGTTTTTTATCGGGAGTTTCTTTCAATTTTTAGTTGATCAATAAGAGTATCTTTGTAAAGAACGTTGAATGTATTTCTCTTTTTAGAATTCCCGTTTTTTCAAGGGAATACTAAAAATTCAGTAATGATAAATATGTAACATAGAGAAAAGCTTATATAGCAGAAACCATAACGTTTGTGCGAAACATATGCATTCGGTAATTTTAACAGAGAAAAGCTTATATAGCAGAAACGAAGAAAATAACATAAGAACTAATATAAAAACAATCAGATAATCCTTAATGGAATTGAAAGAACTTTTACGAGAGGAGTTAGGGAAAATCCCCTAATATGATATTGATAATCCTTAATGGAATTGAAAGACAATAAGGTAGGCCCTTATCATCTTAGCTTTCTGTAGGATAATCCTTAATGGAATTGAAAGAAGTTTAAAAATATTTCAGAGTTTGTCTACCTCAAGAAAGGATAATCCTTAATGGAATTGAAAGGGAACTGGCGGTCAAACGTCAACTAGCTCCGGAACTGGTGGATAATCCTTAATGGAATTGAAAGTCATACATCTTAATTTTAATGTCAAGACTACTGACATAAGATAATCCTTAATGGAATTGAAAGGGGCCAACCAAAATTGTTATAAAACCTGAGGAGGCTGAGATAATCCTTAATGGAATTGAAAGTTGGTAGAGCAGTTCGAGGAGTGTCTAGGCTTTTCGCTGGGGATAATCCTTAATGGAATTGAAAGTTTTCTGTAATTTTGAATATCTTTTTTTTACTTCCTACCTCTGGATAATCCTTAATGGAATTGAAAGGCTTTCCAATTCAGCAGCACTCCTCAACAACTGTGTTATGATAATCCTTAATGGAATTGAAAGTTTCTTGGAAACGTTAGCGGTAGAGGGTTTGCTAGAACCGGGATAATCCTTAATGGAATTGAAAGACTGCAACCCAGAATAGAGTGCTTCCAGATATTCCTCCACCGATAATCCTTAATGGAATTGAAAGAAAAATAAGGTAACTTATCATGGCTGAGGTAAAGCCCTATCAGATAATCCTTAATGGAATTGAAAGTGAGCAAGAAGGGGAAACTATCAAAGTACTTAGCTATTTCGATAATCCTTAATGGAATTGAAAGAAAGGGCAGAAGAGGAAGTTCGAAATCTATTACGGTTTTGCGGATAATCCTTAATGGAATTGAAAGAACAGCTCTTGATGATGGTAATGAAAGTGTCATCTGGTCAGGATAATCCTTAATGGAATTGAAAGCTTTTTATTATTACGTGGAGGAATCTATGACGAGATCGTGATAATCCTTAATGGAATTGAAAGTTAACAATATTTACTAAACTATCTAAGTCCTTCAGCTCTTTCAGATAATCCTTAATGGAATTGAAAGCAAATACACTGTCCCGGAAACTGCTGAAATATTAACGAGATAATCCTTAATGGAATTGAAAGCAAGAATTCCGAGAGTGCCCGTCTTATGACGACAGACCTCTCGAGATAATCCTTAATGGAATTGAAAGAACTCCTTTTCTTCATATCCCTCACCTCATTAGGCTATTGATAATCCTTAATGGAATTGAAAGACATAATCCTTAGACGGTCTCCAGTCAGAAAAAATTAAACGATAATCCTTAATGGAATTGAAAGGACTCTAGAAACGTTTGAATTTGTTGCTTAAATGGAATTAAGATAATCCTTAATGGAATTGAAAGAAACTTAGCATTTGTGTCGCAAAGAACTTTCTGATATACGATAATCCTTAATGGAATTGAAAGCTGCAAAATTCGTCAATCTTAGCAAACTCTTCCGGGTATAGAGATAATCCTTAATGGAATTGAAAGTTTTCGTCGTCAGTATCACTAAAGCAACACATTAGATATGATAATCCTTAATGGAATTGAAAGATATCACTCGATGAAGTTTTGACAAACGATAAAATAGAGATAATCCTTAATGGAATTGAAAGACAACAAATATCATAGAATATCTCTCTTTTTTTGTCAGATGATAATCCTTAATGGAATTGAAAGAGTCTAAAATAAGCGGGATTATCAATTGAGACACTGTACCTAAGATAATCCTTAATGGAATTGAAAGTGCTTTCTCAATACTGCTATTATTTCCCTCTTAGTGTACCCGCTCGATAATCCTTAATGGAATTGAAAGTCATTACAATCACCAGCATACCTTGAGGGTGACGTGTTTGAGATAATCCTTAATGGAATTGAAAGCTTGACCATAGCGGTTTGTTAATTGATGAAGTCAAGGGAACAGATAATCCTTAATGGAATTGAAAGCGTTTCTCTCATTCATTTCTGCTAATTTTCTCTGATGATAATTAGATAATCCTTAATGGAATTGAAAGTTATGAGTATCACATTGGTAAATAGATCATTTTGGTTGTGATAATCCTTAATGGAATTGAAAGATTTAGGCCACGCTGAGAGATTAAGTATTTGAGCATTTAGATAATCCTTAATGGAATTGAAAGCCAAGTTGTCTAGTAAGTATCCTAGCACCTATTACAGCGAGATAATCCTTAATGGAATTGAAAGTTTTAACCCCTCTAAATGCCACCTCGCATATAAGCCTGGATGATAATCCTTAATGGAATTGAAAGTACATTTGCTGGTGTTATGAACATTGTTGGGCTTAACCCGTTGATAATCCTTAATGGAATTGAAAGAGTATAGGATTTCTTGCCATCACTACTTCTTTTATGAACAGGATAATCCTTAATGGAATTGAAAGACTACTATAAAGATGATTATTATAAGACTTTTTTCCAGATAATCCTTAATGGAATTGAAAGAAGTTAAGGTATCTTTACGTGGGTCCTTTAGAGAAGATAGGATAATCCTTAATGGAATTGAAAGATACTTGATTAAGTTCGTCTAAATTTCTGCAGAATTCCTTGATAATCCTTAATGGAATTGAAAGATAGTCCAAATTACTTCCCAACCGTCATTTTTCAGTTTTTCAGATAATCCTTAATGGAATTGAAAGACATGATTTATAACTACAACTTTAAGATATTGGATTTTATATTCAGATAATCCTTAATGGAATTGAAAGAGGCTTAACGATATTTTCTTGAAGTACTCAGATAAGCTGAAGATAATCCTTAATGGAATTGAAAGTCATTATAACCAATTGTTATACAATTGTTACAGAAAATGTTTGATAATCCTTAATGGAATTGAAAGCTTTTCGCTTTCACTTCAATTCTGTTCTTCTGAAGAGAAAGATAATCCTTAATGGAATTGAAAGTATTGCTTGGTGCAAAATAGTACCCTAGAAATCCAGCTACGATAATCCTTAATGGAATTGAAAGGGTAAGCATAAGTATCAGAATCATAACTCTCAACTATCTCCAGATAATCCTTAATGGAATTGAAAGATCATGCTCTTTTGCCCTTTTTCTGATTATTATGTATTATGTATGATAATCCTTAATGGAATTGAAAGTGATCTTCTTTTCGTCTATAGGTTCAATGGCGAAAGCATCAATAAGATAATCCTTAATGGAATTGAAAGCGAATACGACAGGCACTTTACTACCGATCTGTCTATCTAACACTGATAATCCTTAATGGAATTGAAAGTTAATAAGACTATTTCTTAAGTCAGTTTTTTCTAACTAATTTTTTGGATAATCCTTAATGGAATTGAAAGATAAAGTGAGAGAATATTTCCTACTATTCCAGCGATAGATAATCCTTAATGGAATTGAAAGATTGAGAAATTTGTACAATATTCTTTTATACCAAGTGAATATAAAAACAATCAGATAATCCTTAATGGAATTGAAAGTACACATTTACCCTCACTGAGTCAAAACTATATTTCCACTCCTGATAATCCTTAATGGAATTGAAAGTACATATTATTTCTCGCGTCATAGATGAGATTTGCATAAGTTGATAATCCTTAATGGAATTGAAAGATCTCACTTTGTCAGACGTTACGACGTCTACGAAACATTCCCAGATAATCCTTAATGGAATTGAAAGCTCTTGATTCATATTCCGATATTCCGTTGAGTGATAGGATAATCCTTAATGGAATTGAAAGCTCTTGACCACGTCTGTAAGAAGCATAATATCTGCGTGTGATAATCCTTAATGGAATTGAAAGGAAAGAAATAGATGTAACTGTATATCCTAATGTCCACGTTCCGATAATCCTTAATGGAATTGAAAGTTCTCTGTTAATTCTACATAGATTTTCTTTCCTTCTCTAAGATAATCCTTAATGGAATTGAAAGAAAAGCCTGAGTGATGCGGTAAAAAGACCAGGTCGTGGATAATCCTTAATGGAATTGAAAGTTATATCTTTATATAAAGATGGTGTAAAAGTAGGAAACCGATAATCCTTAATGGAATTGAAAGGACAAAGTTACCTTAAGGACAGAGTTCAAAATACTGACATGATAATCCTTAATGGAATTGAAAGTAGTGTAATGTTTTAAGCCACGTTTACTACGTGACGGTATGATAATCCTTAATGGAATTGAAAGCTTTGTCCTCCCCTGCAGAATCAATATTTCCCCAGTCTTCCTGATAATCCTTAATGGAATTGAAAGTTCTAGCGAGTATTCTATGTGCCTCGTCTATTACAACGATTTTGATAATCCTTAATGGAATTGAAAGCTATCCCCCCGTCTAAATTTTCTTCTGACGGGGAGGAAGTATAGATAATCCTTAATGGAATTGAAAGCTATGAAGTCCCAAACTGTCGTATACGTAGAAGAACGATTTGATAATCCTTAATGGAATTGAAAGTTCTTTATTGAGAGAATAAATGAACTGGTAGTAGATCAAGGATAATCCTTAATGGAATTGAAAGATCCCCATCAGAAGGGGCTGAATTTTGTAACACCTATAGGGATAATCCTTAATGGAATTGAAAGATCACAGCTATCAAAATGATTACTAAAACAATTACTATAATGATAATCCTTAATGGAATTGAAAGTTCAGATTTGTAGTTGATTTGTCAGTACTTGACTTGATAGAAAGATAATCCTTAATGGAATTGAAAGTTTTTTATTTTCATACAACCACTAAATGTTAATCCAGACCGGATAATCCTTAATGGAATTGAAAGATAGTTTTTCCCTTAATTTATTATTGAACTATGTAATATCCCAGATAATCCTTAATGGAATTGAAAGATTATTGTTGATGATAATCTCAGCGTGGTGCCACATTCCGATAATCCTTAATGGAATTGAAAGTTAACCCGTTATACTCGTTTAACAGTTCTTCATATTTCTGATAATCCTTAATGGAATTGAAAGAATTTTTTCACATGCCATGTGTTTCAAAGAGTATAAGATAATCCTTAATGGAATTGAAAGGTTTTGTTACGCCATTTGTAACTTCAATATTTCCGTATACAGATAATCCTTAATGGAATTGAAAGGTACTTCCTAGCCTCACTTAAGATATCGTCTATCACGCTAAGATAATCCTTAATGGAATTGAAAGGTTTCTCCATTTTTGCTCTATGTACGATATACGCATTACAAAGATAATCCTTAATGGAATTGAAAGCGGTATCGGTGAAGGGAGGAGGAGACAGCAAATCAATACGGGATAATCCTTAATGGAATTGAAAGTCAGAAATTGAAGGATAGAAATTTAAAAGCCCACTCCTAAGATAATCCTTAATGGAATTGAAAGTTTATTATTACCTTATCCACGTTCTCTTTAGTTGAGTAAGATAATCCTTAATGGAATTGAAAGTTTTTCAACACCTCTGTTATTTCATAACTAGAACTTTCTAGATAATCCTTAATGGAATTGAAAGTTTTGGTACCAGTCTCTATTTATAATGAGTTCAAAAAAAGATAATCCTTAATGGAATTGAAAGTCACCTGGTGTGACAAAGATGTCATATACTTTTACATTTTGATAATCCTTAATGGAATTGAAAGCTTCCTCCTTTCCCGCCTCCAAAGCTAAAGCCTCCGCCTGTGATAATCCTTAATGGAATTGAAAGTCTATAAATAACGAAATAATTTTAAACGCTTAGAAAAATAAAGATAATCCTTAATGGAATTGAAAGTGCTATATGAGATTAGAGATTATGTGGATCACGCAATAGAGATAATCCTTAATGGAATTGAAAGTGACGGAACGACCTTTGACACCAGCAAACGTTTTCAGATGTGAAATCCTTAATGGAATTGAAAGATATTCTCAATTTCTTAAGTATTGCCAGATAAGAAAAATATTGATAATCCTTAATGGAATTGAAAGATTCTTGAATCTTCTAGGTTTCCAAAATTCCCGCCAAGGGATTGATAATCCTTAATGGAATTGAAAGACTAGATATATCATCAACAAACGGCACAGTAGCACTCATTGGATAATCCTTAATGGAATTGAAAGTAGCAATTATTAAGCCCCTTTCAGTTACGTAGAGCTTTTTTAGATAATCCTTAATGGAATTGAAAGTACCTACTAACTGACTTAACTAACTTACCTAAACCTCCTGGATAATCCTTAATGGAATTGAAAGTTAATTGCAGCATTATGGACGTTTGAGTGGACTAGAGGGAGATAATCCTTAATGGAATTGAAAGGTTTTACAGTCGCAACATAGTACTTATTCTTCATATAACGGATAATCCTTAATGGAATTGAAAGATAAACGTAACTGTTCCCCTGGATTCAGTTTCGTTAAGAAGATAATCCTTAATGGAATTGAAAGAATGTAATTGAGACGCTTAGGCAATTTGATAGCGTATTTTTGATAATCCTTAATGGAATTGAAAGTTAGCTAAACTGATGTTGAATAGTTCTTATGGAAAATTTGGATAATCCTTAATGGAATTGAAAGAACCCCAAACCCGTATCTGTACTTCAACACATACCCAAGATAATCCTTAATGGAATTGAAAGCGTTCTGAACCAAAACGTGTCGTTGCCCAGAAAGTCCCGTGATAATCCTTAATGGAATTGAAAGTACGGAGGGGAACGTAGACGTTAGGATATATTCCTATATTTAGATAATCCTTAATGGAATTGAAAGTGACCTAGACGGCACGGTTTTTGACACGAATAAAAGATTCGGATAATCCTTAATGGAATTGAAAGAATAGGGTGAGGTGTATGATAAAACAAAAAAGTGTTAAAGGATAATCCTTAATGGAATTGAAAGACAGATTCTGAGGATTATGATGGTGGTTGGATCCTTTTTGGTGAGATAATCCTTAATGGAATTGAAAGCGAAGTAGCTCCTCAACGACTTTTGAATCGGGGACTAACTGATAATCCTTAATGGAATTGAAAGATATTTAATATTATACGGCGAATCGAACACGGGGAAGTCCACCCTCAGATAATCCTTAATGGAATTGAAAGTCTTCCAATACTGCAAAATCCTTGTACTTCCCTATAATACCTGAAGGAATTAGAAAATTATTAAATGGTAATACTGCAAAATCCTTGTACTTCCCTATAATACCTGAAGGAATTAGAAAATTATTAAATGGTAATACTGCAAAATCCTTGTACTTCTTTTCTTTCTTTAGATAATCCTTAATGGAATTGAAAGTTAGATCATAGCGGTTTGTTAATCGATGAAGTCAAAGGAACAGATAATCCTTAATGGAATTGAAAGCAGCAACAATATCTGCTACGAGTACTATAACAACTAACACTAGATAATCCTTAATGGAATTGAAAGTCGCAGTTACCATATAAGTTCAACCAAATCTATAAGCATGTTGATAATCCTTAATGGAATTGAAAGCTTACTATATAAAGAGCATTCTTGTCACTAGGATAAGGAGATAATCCTTAATGGAATTGAAAGCTTACTGCATACATAGCATTTTCATTACCATTAATATTCAACGATAATCCTTAATGGAATTGAAAGAATTTGATAATGATAGGCTTTATCTCGGGATTTTTACGATAATCCTTAATGGAATTGAAAGGTATAATTTCCGTCACTATGTGCTGTACTAGTAATTGAAAATGATAATCCTTAATGGAATTGAAAGAAATCAATGCTAGTGGCATTTGTAAATAGTATATTGTCCCGATAATCCTCAATGGAATTGAAAGCTTAGAGCATTAACGTCATTAGCCTAAGTCGCAGTAGTGTAAGGATATTCCTCGATGAAATTGGAAGATAAAGTTATTAGGTCTCAGAGGTTTCTGATTAACTTTTTATCTTAACCACAACTTCCCCAAGGCCTATTCCCCTACTCTTCCCTATCCCTAAATAGGAAGCTATAATTAAATACTTCGAAATAGCTTTCTTAAGCTTCTTATACGGAATATCAAATTCCATCCACCCTACAAAACCTCTCGAAGTCCTTAATCTCCCCTTATTGTCATTTCCTATGACTACAGTCAAGGGTTTAAGTTTATACCCTATAACTCTAGATAAACTATTACTCAAAACCCCGAGCCTAAAGGATTTTGAATCAAGCTCCATATTACTGGTATTTCCATATAAAGCCCTATAAACCCTATAAGCATAACTCACTACTAAACCTACAGAGGGGATTAAACTATACCCCGGATTAACGTTCTTATATTTCTCTTTCAACGACGGAGGAAGAAGGACTTTTGAAGAAAGGAGAGCCGGGGTCACGAATTTTACATAAAAATTACCCTCACTAACCCCTTTTATGGAGCTAAGTTCAATAACTTCGAGTTGTTCAAGCTCAATAAAAAACTTCCCATACCCAGTCTCAAAACTCCCAGAAGACAGTTCCGTGAAAAACCCGTCATAATAGGGGAAAGAGATAAAGAAGTTAAGAATTTCTCCAGCTTTAACACTTACTGGCTTACCCGTACTGAAAAGCCTAAAACCGTTTTTACCCAAGTTCGAGATAAAGAGTGGTTTGTTCTTCATTCCGCTCTGGACTAAGCTTGAGAGAGAGGGAAGTAGTTTAGAAGATAAAATCAAGTTCTTTACTACTTTAGAACTTAGAGGAGGTAAAATTACATCGCTTTCCGGCACAGCAGAGAACTCAACTTTAACAATTTTTTCCGAAAAAAACTCTACCATCCTATTTCACTTAGAAGCTTCTGAGAATAATAGTAAGCTGTACAATAAATTCTGTTATTCTTACAGAATTCCTTTGCATTTGTTATCTCCATGGAAACGTAACGATTTGCGAGGTATACTAAATCCTCTACTCTCTTAGCTCCACCAATCACTTCATAGACTAGTTCAACAATTCTGGCTGAGAAATCGTTAGTGGGACTTTGGTCATTTGTTGCGTCTTGCGCAAGCCTTATTAAGTCATCATCTATTAACTCTTTCTTTTCCAATAACTTAGAGAAATCTATGCTGAAACCTCCTAGTATGACGGTAGGGTTTTGTCCTCCAGCATCTGACATAAGATATACTCTAGCTGAAGAAATGTTTGAACCAGACTTTATTACCCTATCAGCTAAAAGGAATATGAAAGCAGTTTCCGGCTTTACACCACTAAACTGACCGTAAGTATTATAGAGCATTGACTTTGTTAATGTGAAAACGTTTACCCCTATTGTTTCTCCACCTACTCTAGCATATCCTATTCTTGAGAATAACCAACCGGCTATTGCGAGAATTACATATCTGGAATCAACTTTTACCGACATCTTCTGTCCTCCAGGTTTTCCGGGGATTCTGACAAACTCATAGTACTCTGGCTTTATAAATGAAGGGACATTGTCTACATAACATTCCTTACTTTGTTCAATATTGAAATTCTTTAAAACATAAGAGATGGGATCTGAGGAAGAGAAGTTAAAACACTTCAATATTTTCTCCATGACTTTCTTATCATTTGCATTTAGGGGTATAGGTCTCTTGTTATCTTTCTCAAACTTTTGGGCTATATCACTGGCGGTATCAAGGGCTATTCTTAGCTCCTTGTCATCTATTTCTAAGTAGGGTTTTCCCTTCACTGTCATAGGCTTTAATTCCTTCGTGTTTACTGCTAACTGAGTTACTAAATTATCTCCGAATAAATTATACAGAGGGACTATCAAGAGAATTCACCTCCTTTTCAAGAACATGGATAAACCTTCTCCTCTCATTCAGCCCCCTAGCTAGGGAGCTGTCTAGGTTATCTCCAACGATTATTGGAGCTAAAAAAAGAGAGTACAACTTAAGATAAGCCCCGTTCTCTTTTACTAAATCATTCATCATTTCGTGGTAATCATCAAATGTGTAATCCTCAATAGTAAAGTTCTCCATCCCTATTTCCTCTAACACTATTTTTCCGAATCTTTTAAGTCTTATCATACCCAGATCAAACTTCTTAGGAAAACTGTTGGGGTTAAGTTGCGAAATACTTCTAATTGTGTTCAAATGGTTCAGCTCAGCAAGTGCAATTAATAGCTTAAGCTTCTTATCCTCTATGTTCTTATAAAAGAAAATTGCAGATCCAATCTCATGATATATGAAAGAAGGAGTACGGGAAGAATTGCATTCATCATCAAATTGAGTTTGATAAAACTCACCGGCTTTGCCTATATCGTGTAGAAGTACTGATAACTCAAAGTCTTCCTTCTTTACTTTAATCCCGAATTTTTCAAGTCTCCTCTTCGCTGTTAATACATAGGAATCGGAAAGGATCTTTTTCATAGAGTTAAGTGAACCTTTAGAGTGGTCTAATAAAGGCTGATTTGTAAATGCACATGGTTTCTTCATATTATCCCTCCGATCTCCTTATCATAACCAGCTATTATTACACCGTCTATTCCTTTCATTAGGAGATCTAATTGTAGGCAAACATTTGTAGAGGGTTTATAATCTGTAACCTCCTTACCATCTTTTACAGCTCCGTTCTTTCTCAGAGCCTCCATTGCTTCTTTTTCTGTAAGGGGAATTGCCTTCTCAGAATTATACTCTCCCCTAGGAAAGCCCATTATAATAGATGTTTCCCTCACTATATTACATACAGAGGTATAAAGGTTCTTAGCTGTAATTGAATCAGCAAATACTGAATGGTCTATAGTAGTTAAGTCACTGAGAAGTATGTTATCGACATGATACTCTTTCTCCTTAAGCTCTGGCAAACCTCTGTCTAAGGATTCCCAAACCTCCTGTACCTCTTCCTTATCATAAACCTTTCCACTGAACGGAAACACATGGACCTCACCATAACCTCCATATCTTGCAACTCTTCCAGCCCTCTGTATTAGGTTTGATGCTGGTGCTGCTTCAGTAATTAATACGTCAAAACTTGTATCTATTCCAGCCTCAATAACTTGAGTAGAGACAACAAGCCTTTCCTTTAATACCTTCTGAACTAAGACCCTTCTATCTTCCCTATTGAACTTACTGTGGATTAGTACTGGGTTCAGTCCCTTATCCTTAAGAGCCTTATAAAAATTAATAGCCCCTACCCTAGTATTAAACACTACTAATACTCTCTTTCCTTCACTATATTCTTTTAAAACGTCACTTAAGACCTCTTCTTCTCTTATCTTCTTAACTGTAATCTTTCTTTCAATACTGAAGTCTTTGGCTTCCACAGTAACGAAATCTTTACCGTACTTCATTATCAGTGATTCTAGCCCTTTGTCAATAGTGGCAGACATGATTATTACTGGAACACCTGCATCTGTAAGTGACTTTACAGCAGATAATCCAGCAGTTAAAGGTCTACCCTCCTCTCCTAGAAGGTGGAACTCATCAAATATAACTAATGATGAATATATCATACCCCTTGGTAATTCATAATGGGCTCCAAAGTTTTGAAATACTTTACCCATCTCAACCGCGGGAAGTTTAAATAGGTTAAGGATAAAGGTATCTAGAGTGGTCACAGTCACTCTCTGCATGAAAAAGGGAGAATCTGAGAAGTCCATATCTTGGGCTGCAATACTTTTAGTCCTAATAACTCCCTTTTCACTATCGGATTTTAGTTTCTCATAGAGGTCTTGTACAATTGCCCTTAATGGGAGAACGTGTATTACCCTAGCAAAATAACCTAGGTCTACAGCATTAGCCAATACTTTTGTTAACGTTGTCTTACCGTATCCAGTAGGAGCCTTAAGGATAACATTGTGTCCTTTTTCTAATTCCTCTACAGTTTGTCTAATAGCTAATCTGTCTTGTAGTCTGTTATCCTTTATGAACTCCTCATAAATATCAGTTATACTCTTAGCCGAAGACAACATATTCTCCTCCCACCTCATAAGCCTCACTAGCCTCTACTTCAACCTCCTTGCTCTTTAACGGATATCCCGTAACTGGGAGTGCATATGTCACTACGTTTCCTGCACTTCCCCAAATGAAACCGTTTTCATCCCAGAAACTAACTAACATAACATTCTTCTTTTCTTCCTCCGATATTGTTACACTCGCTGGGAAATAGTAAGATGTCTTCACTTTACCCTTAACCCTTTTAGCCTCACCTATTTCTACGTCTTCCACACTTACTAAACACTCCTTACAACCTAGCCTAGTAATAGACCAGCTTAATCTCTCCAGTTCTTCTTTATCCATTTCAGCCACATAGACTACCTTAACTACTTGGTTAGGAGCGTAAATTTTTCCGGTAGGAACTACACCGTATCTAAACTTAGGATCTCCCCTCCTTTCCTTCCTCTGAAAGTACATAATTACGCTTCGTATAATATCCTCAGTGTATCCCCCGACAAACTCGTTGCTGAAAGAAGCTGCAGCCTTAACCTTTATTTCTAGGGCTGGACTTCCCGCTTTCCCCTTAAAAGCCTTTGTGTCAACCCCCCTGTACTTTCCGTAACTTAATGCTCCTATAAGAGTAGTAGGAGGGGGTAAGTAGAATGATGGTTTAGCCTTAGAGGCTTCTGGGTATGAAACATAAAAACCCCAGTGAAGCTTTAAAAAAACTTTAGAATAAATCATTTTACTTCCCAGTTAGAGAAGTAATTAGCTCTTCAACACTCCCAACTTTATTTACTTCTCCTCCCTCTTCGATCCCTTCGTTATTTATTACGTAAACTTTGCTCTTACCCTTGAATATCTCTTTGGCTTTTCCGAGCCTCTTTACAGTAGTAGCAATATAATCATTCGTATGCCCCGGTTCCGGTATAAATGGGAAATCTGTTACCGTTACAATACCAGACATTAGCTTCATTGACGGTAAGAATCTAGACCTTTTACCTCCGAAGTTACCAGTTAAAACGTAATATAGAGCTTCTATTGCAGTTTTAACTCTACTATCTCTTTGTTTAGTGAGTGTATCTTCTCCGTTAACCTTAGGTCCTTCTGTTGATGGTACAGCTATTAAGTCTTCATCTAGGGAGAAGGACATTACGTAAAGAGCAGAAGAAACCTCGACATTATAAATCATCTGGTCCTTCTCACTATACCTTACGTGAAACTGGCTTTCAAGCTGTGCGGGAATTTCATCTCCCATGAGAGCCGGTATCATATAACCGAATTTAATTCTTGAAGTCCTTCTAACCGGAACGTTCCCTGCATACATAAACCCTCCTATATCGGCAACAATATCCTTAAGCATTACCTCTACCTCAAACCTCCTCATATCGCTTGAGTCCTTTGGCGGATTGACTCCCTCTTCTTTAAGCACTTCTTCAGTTGAGAACTTTATAAAATCGTATTTTGACGAGTAAACCCCTACCGGTAGATTATATTTCTTTGCTAAGTCTACTAACGCCGTTTGGTATGCATGTGCTAAAGACTCACCGGAAATAGCTGGAACATATCTGACCAAGTAACCGGTAGAAGTCTTAAGCACCACTGGAGCTGTCCTATGCCTTGTCAAGTTACCTACGCTCTCGACACCGTTAAGACTTTCAGTATTTATTAAAAACCTGAATGAACCACTAATCATTTACTCACCACCTCCTAAAAGTGATCTATTTGCAATAGACATAGCTAATGCCCCGGCCTTCCTAGCGTAGTATATATCCCTCTCTACTAAGCTCATAAAGTCTTCAACATCTTTATCTGTAGGTAAGTAACCAACCACTATGTAGTTCCTCCCTTCCTTTGTTTTTATTATAACTGCAGGATAGCTTTCCTCCCCCTTTTTATCAGTGATTTTCATGCTCTTACCAGATATTTCCACATTCCCCATTTTAACTTCGCCACTTGAAATCCCCATTTGTATTATCCTCTGTGACTCGTAAATGACCCTAGCCACTGCCTCCTTTGATAGTGCATTAGCAAATCTATCCACATATGTTGGCGATTCGCTATAGATGAAAACCGATGCGAGGAGATTTGCGACCCTGCGTATTATCCCTTCCGTATCTGTTTTTTCAACACTCATATTACTAAATATAATATGCCCCTATATATATTTTTTGTTTGGAAAAACTTTCCGAATAAGCGGAAAGAAATTATTTGGGCATAAAACAGTTTTTTAAAAAAGAATTATGGAAACGATTTAATTCCTTCTATTGGTTAGTATATCTTATAGAATAAGTAAAGATTTGTAAGGGTGAATATTTCATACCAATGAAAAACTGCAAAGGAGAATAATCAAATGTGTGAAAACATTAGTAGATATAGGTTTTCCATAAGTAGTGATAATACTTATTCTTGGTTAATGAAAGTTTTTAACTATTTATTACCAGTTAACAGACTGTAGTATTTTTGCACATAACTACTTCTAATCACTCTTCAGAAAATAAAAAGATTATAATTTTTCTATATTTTATTTTGTTAATCTTTTTATTTTCTTGGATTTTAGGCTCATTAATTTTTGTTAAATTTAAGCGTTAATTTAAAAGTAAAATCTGTGGTTAGTCACGATAAGAATTCCAATAATTCCCAATATATACATATATTTAATCTTTTACTATAAATATACGATTTATTGACGATCTTCTTTAATTCAAGACCAACTGAGATATTAATGCTTAGATGTTCTATTAAATTTTGAGTATATCTTTGTTTTTATTCCCGTTTTTTATCGGGAATTTCTTTCAATTTATAAGTGATCAATAAGAGTATCTTTGTAAAGAACGTTGAATGTATTTCTCTTTTTAGAATTCCCGTTTTTTCAAGGGAATACTAAAAATTCAGTAATGATAAATATGTAACATAAAGAAAAGCTTATATAGCAGAAACGAAGAAAACAATAATAGTAATAGTATAAAAATCTGCAGCTAATCCATAATGGAATTGAAAGTTTATCCATCTGTCAAATATCTTGATTTCATAGTTATTGGCAGCTAATCCATAATGGAATTGAAAGTCTTCCCGTCTAGCTTTAATACGTCTTTATATTTTAAGCTAATCCATAATGGAATTGAAAGCGTATATCTTTCATCCCCTACGATTTTCGCCCTCAAAATTAGCTAATCCATAATGGAATTGAAAGAAAACATTATTGTCATAGGAATTTTGCGGCAGAATATCTACTTAAGCTAATCCATAATGGAATTGAAAGTTATCTTCAATTGTTGGGGTTATGGTTTGTGTCCCAATTTGAGCTAATCCATAATGGAATTGAAAGTTCAGCGGTGAAATATAAGCCTTAAACCTGAACCTTTCCCTGCTAATCCATAATGGAATTGAAAGTAATGAAATATGCTAAAGATCTAAATTATGATTATGCTATCTGCTAATCCATAATGGAATTGAAAGCATTTTATATTATACAACCATATTTTTCCTTCTAAATCAAGCTCTGCTAATCCATAATGGAATTGAAAGTAACTATATGAACCTCCCCAACCTCGAGATACTCCTCCTTGTGCTAATCCATAATGGAATTGAAAGTTCAACGTCTTTGTCAGAACCAGATCACAATATACCCCGTGCTAATCCATAATGGAATTGAAAGTGATAATTCTTGTGTATACCCAACTGCCCTAATAAAATGAACGGCTAATCCATAATGGAATTGAAAGCTCTGAAGATGAACTTGTTAAGGAACTCCTCAAACTGGTTGCTAATCCATAATGGAATTGAAAGTAAAATTTCCGCTTTTTTCTCCTTTCTCCTTTGGATTTCGCTAATCCATAATGGAATTGAAAGACGCTTTAGAGAGGATTCAGGACGCTATAGATAACGACTATACTAATCCATAATGGAATTGAAAGTGGAGTAGTTTATGCTACTTATTATGATGAGTTACCGATGCTAATCCATAATGGAATTGAAAGACAGTATTGCTTACGCAAAGCGAAATGTTACGTCGACAGGACTGTAGCTAATCCATAATGGAATTGAAAGACAGTTTGTCTTACCTTGATTATTGCTTTCTCCTTGAACAGCTAATCCATAATGGAATTGAAAGCTACAAAATTCGTCAATCTTAGCAAACTCTTCCGGATAGAGGCTAATCCATAATGGAATTGAAAGTAGGCAATTTTTCTAATGATTTAACAACCTTTACTTCAACTTTGCTAATCCATAATGGAATTGAAAGACTCGTGCAAGCTGACCGTATTTATCATAACACAATGCAGAGCTAATCCATAATGGAATTGAAAGTATTTCGTTAAAGCAAACCCTGACCTCGCGATACCTGTGGCTAATCCATAATGGAATTGAAAGATGATCTGGTGACTCGATTATGATACTCATTAGTTTTGGGCTAATCCATAATGGAATTGAAAGAACTCAAAGTAGTATTCGTAAATGTCACTTCTTTGGTTTATGCTAATCCATAATGGAATTGAAAGCAGGTCCTTCAGGAAGCTAATGAAGGTGCTATACTCGGTGCTGCTAATCCATAATGGAATTGAAAGTTTATGGAAATTTTGAAGATTGCAAATATGAAATATGAACAGCTAATCCATAATGGAATTGAAAGTTTTACATTACCGCAAACGGGGGTAGCGGTGCACCGCCTTTAAGCTAATCCATAATGGAATTGAAAGTCTGTAATTATGCCTTGCTCTAACAGTTTCTGTTTAAGCGAGGGGCTAATCCATAATGGAATTGAAAGATCAGTATGATGAACGATCACTGCATATCCTTCGCTGGCTGCTAATCCATAATGGAATTGAAAGACAATTCTGATAAAGAGCATGGTTCTTCTAGTGCAGAAGCTAATCCATAATGGAATTGAAAGCGTATTGTTAACGATTTCGGAAAGCTCAGGGTGGTTCTCCAAGCTAATCCATAATGGAATTGAAAGATATATTTAGTATGATAGAAATCCTCAAATTGGAAAATTTTTAGCTAATCCATAATGGAATTGAAAGAACTCCAGAAGCAAAAGTACTATCTCTTCTCTATAATAGAGCTAATCCATAATGGAATTGAAAGTTACGCTCATCACATGTCTGAACTTGACCCAGCAGCCCGCGATGCTAATCCATAATGGAATTGAAAGTTGATTGTAATAATAATCACGGATACTTTGAGTAATAGTGCTAATCCATAATGGAATTGAAAGAAGTAAGATGATATAAATGGCAGCTACAGCAGAAATATGTAGCTAATCCATAATGGAATTGAAAGAGATGGCAAAAGAGAGTTGTACTAGTACCAGAGCAAGCTAATCCATAATGGAATTGAAAGGAAATGGCTCTAGAGAAGGCTAAAGAAGAATATCAACATGAGATGCTAATCCATAATGGAATTGAAAGCAAGATATGCAAAAATTATTTAATTCTTCTAGTAATCAGTCTCGCTAATCCATAATGGAATTGAAAGTTCTCCTAAACGTATTACATCATGCATTCTAACCTCACCAGGCTAATCCATAATGGAATTGAAAGCTATTAAACTGGGGAGTTTAACATCACGCTCAGGGCAGTTGCTAATCCATAATGGAATTGAAAGGTTAATTTAGATCCTTCTGACGCTTTCCCATCATCAGTAGTAGGCTAATCCATAATGGAATTGAAAGAGTTAACTGGGAAGTAAAAACTAGGTCATATCATTAAACTGAGGTCGCTAATCCATAATGGAATTGAAAGATCATAACCCGGTGGTATAGTCTCCTTCCTGGTGCTATTTTGCTAATCCATAATGGAATTGAAAGAGAATCAGTTAAGGTGCCGACAAGCGGGGATACGTATAAAGTGCTAATCCATAATGGAATTGAAAGCATTGTATTTTCTTTAAGGAACAGAGGCTCACTTGACTATGCTAATCCATAATGGAATTGAAAGATTGTAACACACATAAACTGGAAAGGTCTATCGTAATCAGAAGGCTAATCCATAATGGAATTGAAAGTAAGTTGTTGGAGGTGGGCTAAGATGAGTAAGCTGGCAGAGCTAATCCATAATGGAATTGAAAGCTCACTGCCGACAGCACAAAGAGCATATATAAATAATCGGCTAATCCATAATGGAATTGAAAGCTTTATTAATTCTATTTGGCGTTTTGTCGCTTTCATGTCAGCTAATCCATAATGGAATTGAAAGGTTGTATATCGTATTTCTCTGTTATTTCGTCTAAGTTTCTAGCTAATCCATAATGGAATTGAAAGCCAATATGCCCCGCTACGGCGTATATCATGTGGAGATAATGCTAATCCATAATGGAATTGAAAGTGTTTGGATTTATAGCATACACTAGCTGTTCTAATAAGTCAGCTAATCCATAATGGAATTGAAAGCCATTTTTGTCACGTCTTTCTGAGCCAAAATTACGTTAAAAATGCTAATCCATAATGGAATTGAAAGTTAGAGTTATACATACCGTCCATGCAAAGTTCAAAACGATAGCTAATCCATAATGGAATTGAAAGATCTATTTTTTTGTTAATATCGGAATGATTTATCGTGTCGCTAATCCATAATGGAATTGAAAGGTCTTCTTCCTTTTGGTCTAGTGAAGGATCATAATTATGCTAATCCATAATGGAATTGAAAGAGAAACTAGAAGAGATCGCAAAGAGAGAGAACACAACAAGCTAATCCATAATGGAATTGAAAGGGAACAAATGAACCTACCACAGCACCCGTTAGTGCACCAGGCTAATCCATAATGGAATTGAAAGTTAAGAGAGCTGACTGCTGCTAAGTACTGCTGAGGGGTGGCTAATCCATAATGGAATTGAAAGTTTATTATTTTGTAAATTGGGATATCGTTAAGTGTAGCTAATCCATAATGGAATTGAAAGTTCTATTATGCCTTACCGTTTCCACCATCTAGAAAAATAGAGCTAATCCATAATGGAATTGAAAGTATAACTATAAGGGCAATAATAACTGTAGCTATAATAAGTATTAAGCTAATCCATAATGGAATTGAAAGGTAGTACTGGTATACTCATAAGTATTACCGTAAACATTGCTAATCCATAATGGAATTGAAAGAGCCTTGTAAGCGCTACCCTCAGATACCTCATCCTCATATTGCTAATCCATAATGGAATTGAAAGGTTATAACAGTGTTTGATAGGGCAAGGACTAGAGAAAGGAAGCTAATCCATAATGGAATTGAAAGCTTTTTCTTTTATAAAAGAACAAACTTCTTCATAACTCATTGCTAATCCATAATGGAATTGAAAGAACTTTAGCTATCCTCAATTACAAATTCCACAGATGAGCTAATCCATAATGGAATTGAAAGAAAACTAATAATTAAGGTATACTTCTAAACTTTTTAATCTTGCTAATCCATAATGGAATTGAAAGAATGTAATGTAATACTTTACTGCATCTTCCCTATTTGCAAGCTAATCCATAATGGAATTGAAAGACATCATCTAATGCCACTTCTTGGACGCAATCATTATATGCTAATCCATAATGGAATTGAAAGTTTTCTTCTTGAGTCTCTTTTCTATCTGGTCTAAGCGTGCTAATCCATAATGGAATTGAAAGCTTATACGTGCAATGGCTTAGGCAAAATTACTGACTCCCGCTAATCCATAATGGAATTGAAAGTTTATTACAACACTATACCAATTAGAAGAAGCATTCGCGCTAATCCATAATGGAATTGAAAGTAACGCTCTTCCCTCCCTGTAGAGTTTTTCTACAAAATAAGCAGAGCTAATCCATAATGGAATTGAAAGTTGAGTTTATTAATATCTATGTTAGAAGAATTAGAAGAATGCTAATCCATAATGGAATTGAAAGTTACTTTCCATAAGTTTGGCAATATTAATATATCTTAATGTGCTAATCCATAATGGAATTGAAAGCAAATTTAGCATCTGGAAATTCTGATAAAAAAATAGACTTTATCTTAGCTAATCCATAATGGAATTGAAAGTTTTTATAACAATTACAATACCGTTAAGCCCGCTCCTCTTGCTAATCCATAATGGAATTGAAAGACTACTAAATCTTAAAACTTTTAAAAAAAGGATAACATCTTCCGCTAATCCATAATGGAATTGAAAGATCTATAGACTGACAAGCTTTAAGATTCTACAATTATTCAATGCTAATCCATAATGGAATTGAAAGTCACGACTTCTGAGTAGTCATAATAACTTATTATTCTTATGCTAATCCATAATGGAATTGAAAGACAATTGTTGAAAACTAGAAATCTAACAATCTTTATTCTATGCTAATCCATAATGGAATTGAAAGTTTAGAATTAAAGAGAAAGATCCTTTAACATTAGCAATTAATGCTAATCCATAATGGAATTGAAAGGTCACTTGAAGACCAAACAACATAATAATAGAAGTTTGGCTAATCCATAATGGAATTGAAAGTAATGGAAATTTTATGGTTAAATAGTAGTACAACAATACAAGTGGTAGCTAATCCATAATGGAATTGAAAGTATAACCCTGATTGGACCTTGCATAATACTACCTGCGCTAATCCATAATGGAATTGAAAGGGGTAAATAGAATACGCTAGTACTTATTAAAAAGCTCTCACGCTAATCCATAATGGAATTGAAAGTTTTGATACCAAATGTTAACATCATAAGTCTCATCAACTTCTATGCTAATCCATAATGGAATTGAAAGTTTACATACATTACATATTGTGAATTCTGATTCGTAACGTAGAGCTAATCCATAATGGAATTGAAAGGGGCACCTACTAATAGTCCTTCTTACTACGGTTCACCCGTCTACGGCTAATCCATAATGGAATTGAAAGGTACATGTAAAAGAATATAATTCAGCTAATTCAATCTCTGGGCTAATCCATAATGGAATTGAAAGTTGATCCTCATTTTTATGAAACGTATGCAGCATGCAAGATGGCTAATCCATAATGGAATTGAAAGTTGCATCAACGCCATCGCCCCAGGTATCGTGGGCACTTGCGTGCTAATCCATAATGGAATTGAAAGTGAAATTGATTATGAGTACGGAAAATCTACGATAGTGTACGCTAATCCATAATGGAATTGAAAGAGACTACGTCAAAACTTATTAACAAACACAAATGAGTTAGCTAATCCATAATGGAATTGAAAGCACAGTATTCGCAGTAAGTCTCTCTGATTACTTCCACGACCCAGCTAATCCATAATGGAATTGAAAGTTAATTGTAGAAGAAAATTCCAAAAATTGTAATAGTTGTAACGCTAATCCATAATGGAATTGAAAGTGTTTGCTTACCCTGGACTAACCTAGCTATTCTCTGCAGCTTTGCTAATCCATAATGGAATTGAAAGACACCCGACGAGAGGGGTTCCAGATAAATCGTAAGCACTTTGCTAATCCATAATGGAATTGAAAGAAACTCGTCCTCCTCAGGAAAGTTGTTAATGAAATCGAGGCTAATCCATAATGGAATTGAAAGTATTAATTATATTTTAGGCATGTACAATTTAACTCAGTCTAGGCTAATCCATAATGGAATTGAAAGTATGATGCCAAGCTTAAATTATACGAGATTCAATCACAAGTGCTAATCCATAATGGAATTGAAAGATGTTTCCTCATCAACGTTAGTACTTCTCTTTTACTGTAAGCTAATCCATAATGGAATTGAAAGGAAACAACATCTATTTCTCTTACAGCTAAGTTTCTAAAAATGCTAATCCATAATGGAAATTATGCATAAATAAAAGCTCCAATAAACAAAAGATTCTGAATAAGGAAAATTATCTCAATGGTTATCTATTATTTTACTATGTTTTCTAAAATTATATACTTCTTAGTTAATATCCATTATTTTCTCTATGTTATTAACTCTTGATTTTCTATGGTAGAATAAACATAGAAAGATTATCATAAATACTTCTAGCCTTTATGAAATTATTTTCACATAAGTAATGCAAAGTTTTAAGGTCCATATAATAGATTACAAACTCGAATATATGTACTGTAAAGGCTAGGGATGGGCTTTCAAAAACATTCATAGTGAATGTTAATAAGCCAAGATAGGTGAGTTACTCAAAATTAAAACGATTAACACTCATAGAAAAATTAATTTCATAATTTATATAAACATTTCTGCAAATACTTGTTAATCTTAAGAAATGAGAGAGGTGTTTTAGGATAGAAGAACTAGCTTTAAAGCAAAATATTTTTGACTACTCACTCTGTAATTCTTCAGTAAAATCTTAATTGAATTAAGACCACACACTAACTGGGCAAATTCTCCTGTACTGACAGAAGTCACACTTCTCTACATTTACCGCTGGTAACTTCTCGCTATTTACTATCTCCTCAATCTTCTTAACTACGTTTTCTATATATCTGTAGTGTTCCTCTGTGGGCTCTATTTCAAGGACTTTCTTTCCTTCCATCACTAATATAGCCCTTTCTACAATACCTAACCTCTTCCTTACCAGATATGCATAAGCTAAAAGCTGGTATCTGAAATGGGAAAAGTTACCCCTCTTAAACGCTTTTACCTCAACTACCGTATACTTTCTATCCCCAGCTAAGATGTCAATGCAGCCTGAAAGCCCGTTATAGCTTAAGCACACTTCATATTTCACTGGTGTAGTAAGGTTCAGTGACTTAACAACTTCCTCGTAAGATATCTTCTTTCCTTCCTCCATTGAGAATGTACTAGGTTCGCGATAGCCCATCACATAGTTTATCCATGGTATAGCCTTACAGAAGTGATACTGCTTCACGTCTGACACTGTCACCATTTATAACCACTCTCCTTTCCCAATCCCTCAATCCTAAGGGTATTATATGGAGTATATCATCCTTTCCGGTAACTAGCTTACCCATAATTCTAACTAAATCCTTAAACCGCTGCGAGTCAATATCTCCCACAAATGCACTTCTCTGTATCCTGCTTAATCCGAGCCTCTGTAATTCTCTAGCAATCTTATTCCTCTTTTCATCATCTGAAATATCGTAAACTACGATGACCCACATCTTCACCACACCTTCACAAACCCCTTAAACTTTTCCTCACCCCTTAATGCTGAAGCGAGCTTTAACGCATATGCCCTCATTGCTTGAATCCCAGTCCTTACATCTCCTCCTTCATCCTTAACCTTACCGTTCATAGCATTTATCACAGCCTCAGCTATCTTCTTTCTACTCTCAGCATCAAGTATACCATCTTTTACGTTAGGTATGAAACCGTTAATAAAGAGAGAGACTAAGGGGTAATCGACAAGCACTGGCTTAAACATCTCTGAAAAGTCGTATACGAGACTGGGCTTACCGCTTCTATCTTTGTGAATAAACCCAGCATAAGGGTCTAATCCTACTAGTTGCAAAACCCTTTGTATGTTTGAGTATAGGATTGCGTATGCATAGTTAAAGGATACGTTAAATGGATCAGTACTTTCTGGATCTCTACCTTTCATTGGTATTATTCTGCCTAACGCATGCCAATAGTACCTAGCTGCTGTAGCTTCATCATCGTCTTTTCCCTCAATCAATTTGTAATCGTTCCCCTCAATACCCAGCTTTTTAAACCAGAACTTAATGTGATTAGCCTGGTTCTTAATCTTAGATTTTATAATCTCTCTCGGTATCTCTTCCTCACCTTTAAGTATTGCCAAATACTGGGCTTTTCTTGTTTCTACCGTCTTTATGGGTTCTGAATGGAAAAGTCTGCCAAAAGGGTTTCCTCTAGAGTCTAGAAAGATAATGTCTATCCCGTGATCTAACGCTAGCCTTATTGCCTTAGACGTGACAGTAACACCAGAAGTCATTATCACTATTTGATCCACTTCTGCAGGAGAAACGTTTACCTTCTTACCGTCTTTTTTAGAAATTACAAAAGTTTTCCCTTTCGTGGAGAGCTTAACACCGTAATCAGCAATTTCTAAAGATTTCATTTCCAACACACCTCGTAAAACGGACAAGTCTCTGGGCATTTTACTGGCTTACCCGGATCTCTGCCATTAAGAACCATTTCTATGATCTCATCTCTTTTATCCAGAATTTCTCTCCTCATATCTGGAGATATATAATAACTCTCAAATTTTATCTCCACGTCATTAGGGAAACCGTTTATGTAAACAAGGAGCCCGTAATCGACTGGAAGTTCTAGGACTGATTCTATAGCTAAAGCATAACCCGCTAAGGCGAGTTTATGGAACTCCTCCCTCTTTCCAGATTTAACCTCAACTACGGTAAACTCACCTAATGCGTCCACTGTAAGCCTATCAGACAATCCGATGGCTGAACCGTCAACTCTAACTTCTGTTGCCCACGGTAAGAAACCAACAGAGTCGCCTCCATAAAACGCTTTAGCCTCGGCGAGCCATGAGGACCAGAAAAGGATTAAATTACCGTATACTTTCCTACAGTACTCAGATATTTCTTGTGGGCAAAACTCTGATTCAAGATAGCTTTCTTTTACAATCTGATAAGGGTCCTTACCGAGGACGTAAGAGATCCTAACATCGTTTAAGGCTTTACTAAAGACCTTATGTATAGCTTGACCGAAAACCAGTTGTGCCCTTTCACTTCCCTTTTGGTTTAATACTCTCCTTACGTATACATCTCTCTTTGTAGGGCAATAGTCATATGCAATTTCACCCATTGTTAAACCTAAATAAGCTTTAGGCTTTACTGGAGGAGAGTAGTAGTGCCATCCCCTAAGTTCGTCTGGTACTGGATCCATCTCCCTAATCCTGTGTAATCTCTTCAGCTGCTGTCTCCAGATCATGAATATTTATACAAAAACGGATAAAATAAGTATTACCAAAATTTGGTATTACTAAATCCCGAGATTTTTAGGGAATAAAGAGATTATTTTAATATATAAAGTCACGTAGTAATTTAGGAATTTACACTTTTTCCCGAAATATATAATAATATGTTTGGCAAAATCATCTTGTGAAGTCCTATATATTTACTGTTGGCATTCATGAGGACTTTGCTGTAAGGAGACTTGTCTCCACAAATGTGGGAAGAGATGACGTTATAGTTGTTTTAGTAAAGTCACCAATAACTGGTGGTAATAGAAGGGCTATTAACGGTTTAAGTGCTGTAATGAGCAAGATGGGTTTGAGAGATGCTGTGGTAAAAGAAATTGAGGTTAAGGATATATTTCATGTGGTTGACCAGGTAAGTGAAATATTGAAAGAAGTAAAAGATCCCTTAATTGTTGACATCTCTGGAGGTGAAAGTAAGACCTTAGCGATAGGGACAATTTTAGCGGTAGCAGTAAACAAGAGAGTGGGCAGAATTTACCTTGAAGAGGATGAAGAAGTAAGTTTCCAAATTGAGGATTTTAGGACTGCAGCTGAGGGATTGAGCAGCGAACTCTTGAAGGTTTTGAGTACAGTCGTAGCCAATCCTGGGATAAGACATGAAGTAATAGCTGAGATGACTGGGAAGAAACTTAAAACTACTATGAATGTAGTAGGGATATTAAAAAAGAAAAGACTAGTTTATCAGAAGGGTAGAGGAGATGGAATTTATCCTACGAAGCTTGGGATATTGATAAGTAAATTAAATCAAGAAAATAATAGAAAATAAATAAAATAGCTTTGTTTTTATTCCCGTTTTTTATCGGGAATTTCTTTCAATTTTTAGTTGATCAATAAGAGTGTCTTTGTAAAGAATGTTGAATGTATTTCTCTTTTTAGAATTCCCGTTTTTTCAAGGGAATACTAAAAATTCAGTAATGATAAATATGTAACATAAAGAAAAGCTTATATAGCAGAAACGAAGAAAATAACATAAGAACTAATATAAAAACAATCAGATAATCCTTAATGGAATTGAAAGGAATTGCCAATAAAACAAAAATTAGGAGACAAAGCAGAAGATAATCCTTAATGGAATTGAAAGAAGAATAACACTCTACAATTGCTGCTTAACTTGTTAAGCAGGATAATCCTTAATGGAATTGAAAGATGCTACTACTGGAGTAAAATATCAACAGGGATCTTTAGTTCCTATGATAATCCTTAATGGAATTGAAAGATGTTATTCACTATAAAATTCCATGTCGACTGGTCAGAAGATAATCCTTAATGGAATTGAAAGTTAAATGTTGAATTAGAGATTTTGACTGACTGTAGTCCAGATAATCCTTAATGGAATTGAAAGATTATCTTATTTTATGTCAAATTTGTTTGTGGTTAAGCTCTTAGAAGATAATCCTTAATGGAATTGAAAGAAAAAAATAGGAAAAGAATTGACTTAAGACACCCTAGGGGTAGGATAATCCTTAATGGAATTGAAAGATTTATTGACGATGAGGAAGAGCTTAAGCAATATTTTAAGATAATCCTTAATGGAATTGAAAGTGGATAAAGTCTATGACGTCTAACGGTACACCAAGTTCAGGATAATCCTTAATGGAATTGAAAGTTGGACTAGTTCTTCATCCAGTTTAACTGTAATTACTCTGAGTTGATAATCCTTAATGGAATTGAAAGTTTGTTCATTTTTACTTGAACTCTGTTCTTTTCTAGCTGTGGATAATCCTTAATGGAATTGAAAGTAGTCAGAGCATATTTATTTAGGCTGTCATGCACAATAAAGAGATAATCCTTAATGGAATTGAAAGCTTTTTCCATACTCGACGTAACTTTTACTATATAACTGGATAATCCTTAATGGAATTGAAAGATTAAAACAGATATCTATATCATATTTGGAAGAGTGGGCAAATGATAATCCTTAATGGAATTGAAAGACAGAACTTCCAGACTAACGTAACTAAGTTTACTAGTGTAAAGATAATCCTTAATGGAATTGAAAGCTACCCCTAAGGGGAAGATATTCAAATTAAGTTTCGAATACGATAATCCTTAATGGAATTGAAAGCCAGCACCAGCCAAAATATCCCCAGCTTTACCACCAATCATGATAATCCTTAATGGAATTGAAAGACTTTTAGTGTGCCGGCATCTAGCGCTCCAATCCATGTAGGATAATCCTTAATGGAATTGAAAGTTTGGAGCTCTATCTCACTCATTACAAAGTAATGGTTTTGTAGGATAATCCTTAATGGAATTGAAAGTTGGAATATTATGACGGTTCAGCTGACCAACAAGCGATTGAATTTTTGATAATCCTTAATGGAATTGAAAGAATATCATTAATAACTCAAAAATTACTGTTAATATTAGATAATCCTTAATGGAATTGAAAGTCTGTTATAGATGATCAATTGGCTTTTCAGTTAATGAGTTGATAATCCTTAATGGAATTGAAAGGTCATTATCATGATAACTTATAATTAATGCGACTTCATCTTGGATAATCCTTAATGGAATTGAAAGACAAATTAGCGAACCATCGCGAAGCATGTCCACTACCTCATGATAATCCTTAATGGAATTGAAAGTTTGTCTCAGCATCATCCTCTGCGAGCTTCTCTAATTTTTGATAATCCTTAATGGAATTGAAAGCAAACTGTCTCAGGTCTTTGTTAAATTTTCTTATTGTAAAGGATAATCCTTAATGGAATTGAAAGTATCGTATTCTACTGAATCGCTTTCGTTTACTGCTAATCCGCCCTGATAATCCTTAATGGAATTGAAAGTGATCTGAAGACTCGAGTTTAACAGTCATCAGCTTTGGGATAATCCTTAATGGAATTGAAAGTTTGCAAAAGCGGATACGGTAAATTAATAAATGGAATTGAAAGACGACTGTAGTAGTGTTAGGTCCTAATAACGGGATGCTTATGATAATCCTTAATGGAATTGAAAGACTACAACTGTCAGAGTGGAGAAGACCAGGCAATTCATTTACGATAATCCTTAATGGAATTGAAAGCTCTCACACTGATTTTTAACTATGAAAGACGTGAAACGAAGATAATCCTTAATGGAATTGAAAGCGGATTGCCTTATCCGGATATCACGGATTCCATAGTAATTAATGATAATCCTTAATGGAATTGAAAGGACGCTAACACTAATGAACGAATGTTAGGTATATCGACACCCTGATAATCCTTAATGGAATTGAAAGAAATAGGCTACAAGCTGTGGTATATCATTACCCAAAACATTTGGATAATCCTTAATGGAATTGAAAGTTTACCCGAATCATCAGTACCCAAAATTAGCATTGCTACCCCGATAATCCTTAATGGAATTGAAAGACTAGAAACTGCAATTGATGTTTGCCTTACCGCGAAGTTCTGATAATCCTTAATGGAATTGAAAGAAACGTTGTATGGGCTGTAACTCCATACAAAATATTGAATGATAATCCTTAATGGAATTGAAAGGGAAAGAGTACGAAAAGTCTGGTATTATTATGATAATAAAGATAATCCTTAATGGAATTGAAAGATTATTAAATCTATTATAATCCCGGCTATCGATCTGGTCCAGATAATCCTTAATGGAATTGAAAGAACTTTATACTTCGCTAGCGCCTCCCATGTCCCTATCTTTGGGATAATCCTTAATGGAATTGAAAGTCCTACTTCTTCTTATGCTAACAACACTAGGTAAATTCGGGATAATCCTTAATGGAATTGAAAGCTCATTAACCTGAGTTCGTTTTCGATTTTTTCAAGCTCATTTTGATAATCCTTAATGGAATTGAAAGCTAAGTATATCCTAGCCCCACTGAAGTGATTTGAAAGAGAGATAATCCTTAATGGAATTGAAAGAATTAAACATGAAAGTGAGAAACAGAGTATTGGTTTCAAGCCTAGGATAATCCTTAATGGAATTGAAAGAATACAAAAATATTCATAGATGAAGCTGACTACTTTTTATTAGATAATCCTTAATGGAATTGAAAGAGAATCTTCTCGACGTATCGTCTATATTACGTTACCTACCCATGATAATCCTTAATGGAATTGAAAGAAGCTACCGCAATATCATGTCCAAGTTAATGCTACAGAAATAATATACAAAGAAAAATTAGTTTCACCTTCATGGTATACCTCCTTATGGATCCCGTTTTTGGCCTTAGGTTTAGCACTACTTGGTGCTTTTGTCACATTATTAGTAAGATCTAAATCTGACCATCAATTGGGATTGCATATGTTGTACTAACATTCGGCCCGGGAACTCAAGGAGTCCAATACTACTAGTGAATAAATTTTTAAAAACCAATTTTCTTTTTTCCTTTAAATGAGGAAAAAATTAGTTTCAGTTTTAATGATAGTGACAGCTGTAGTCTTTCTCGGACTGTCATTCTATCTACATTCTATAGATCATCCTATAACTAAGCTAAATGTGGCTCAACAAGCACCTAGTATACCTCTAAGGATAAATCAAACATTTACTATACCTCTTTATATAGTCTATACGCCTATTATTAGTAACTATACGGCGTCTATTTATAAGATTAAACCAAAACCGATAGAAACTATACAACATCCACCTTTTTATGCGAACCTCTGGCCCGAAACACTAGTAGCCGGGATAATACTACTCCTAATATCGGTTATTCTGCTAATAAGGTATAAATCCTAAACCGACCATTTAATAAAGTCACACTCTTTTTATTGCTAATGTACACCGGTGATTGAAGTATCACTTAGAAGTTTTATAACACTGAGTCTGGCGTAAATACTCTCGGTCTGTAAAAATAAGTTACTTTCCCTTTTTTTATCTTTATGAAGTTAAAAAGTATAGGTCTATGGTTTCTAGTAGCGGTTTTAATAGGTCTTGTAAGTTCTGGTATGTTAGGTGAGTGAGTAACAAGCAACTCGGGAATTTGTACTGTTTTCTTTGTGTCAAGGAATATATGGCAAACAACATGTGACCCTTTTTGCTTTTTCCCGGTTTAGCCGGTTTATCGGGTTTAGCAATAGTGTACAGAGAGAGTGTTAAAAAGGCTATTACAAATCCTATAGTCCTGCTGTTAATGGCTTTAGCGTTTCTTGAATCATTAGTAACTATGTTGTTTGTTGTAGATCATCTTTAACCCCTTATAAACTTACTCTCTTTTTTCACTCTTAATGAAGTTAAAGTACTTCTGGGATGCAAAAAGAGATTGGTCATTAACGGCCTCTTTTTTCACTCTTAATGAAGTTAATGGAATTGAAAGTATGACTGATGAAACTCATAATTTAGCTCTTTTTTCACTCTTAATGAAGTGGAATATCCCAATCTTACTAAAGGCTTTAAAGTCATTTTATTTTAATAGCAAAGGCTCTATTCTTCTAACTGTAATACCCCTACCTCTGAACCTATCACTACAATCTTATCGTCGTTAGGTATCTTTTTCTCTTCTTAACCTTTTACCTTTCCCCAGAGCTAAAGTCTTTTGTAAGAAAATTGTTTAAAAGATCTTGAAAAAGCTCACTATCTATGGTATAGTCGGAAGTACGTTGAAGTTTTGGTTTTAATGTTTCTACTTCATGAATTATAACCAATATGCTTCATTATCTTCGTAGAACAAACATTGTTTCCGATTTATAATACTGAACTTTCTACAGTCTTTTTTATCAGTGTCTCAGCTTTATCTGGCTTAGTTAGTAGAAAAATTCGCTGTAAGTTCTTACAGTTTAGCAATACTATATAGAAAGAGGACACATAAGACTTTAAGCCCCTTGTCTGTTTGTAATGATGATAATGAGGTCTCGGTAGTACCACTATTCATTGAATCCTTTTTAGTAATATAGTTCGGTAAAATTTAATTATGTGTTGAAGATTGCTATACTATATTGATTAACTTAGGCTTAAAAGTACAACACCTAACTGATGTTAGAAGGATAAGTAAAGATAAAAATGACTTTATAATCTAGGTTTTCTCTTAAGTTTCTTCATACTACGAAATACATCGAATAGTGTAAAAGAAAGAAGGCTTATCGCTATAGTGATCAAGATAAATGAGATAAGGACACCTTCTTGAACCCCTGTTTGTTGTGATAGATAAACCGGCCCATAATAAGGTAAGGATGTAACGTTAGGTGGAAGTGTAGCTGTGGGCATTAAATGAAAAGTCTAAAATAAAAAATAAAAATCTTATCATCACAAGTTTATGTAACTTAATATATAGTTTATACTTTCTTAAACTTCAGGTACTTCTCCCTCTTATATTACTGAATAATTCTAGGAATGTCGCTCATTAAATCTATGTAAATATACTCACATAATAAAGATACTAATTAAAAGTGATTAAAAGTTACGCAAAAATATTGCAGTCTAAGTGTCAGAATGAAATAGTCAAATCTGATTCAGCAAGACATAAAGGTGCTGTTTTACCTAATTGACGATTCACTGCAACTGCTATCGAGCATTCAATCCTAACTTGTTGTAATTAATTGCTCACGTTAACTCTAAGATATGGTTTTAACCCTCATAGCAAATGGGGTTGTTTTGTTGAATTTAGTGTTTTGCTCAAACTACGAAACTGCTAGGGCAAGGAAAATCAGTGAGGTGTACGTACCTTATAATCCGTTATTATCTTATTCCCATAGCAGTTAATGCTGTTAGGAGACCCATGTAATATAGTATGGAGTATTAATCGTTACCACTGATATGTTACGATAGCTACTTCCTAGTTGTATGTTTCTGGGGATACAAAATGATTATAACGTAGAACAAAGTATCTTATTTTTTCCTAATTAGAATGGATTAGGCTCTTTTTAAATAATAGCAGATAATCTCGGTAAAATGAAGATTTCGTAAATAACAGCCAGTATTGAAATGAGTGCTGCAATTTTAAGTAATATTTCCCTTTTTTGAGTTAATTTGGTAATCCAATATATGATACTCAACTCTATGATTTTTAAGCTAACTAGATCTGGGAGGACCAAGACTCCGTTATTCTCAATTATACTTACTATTGGATTTGCTTCAAATGCTCCACCTGTCACTGCAATATAACCCGTCCATAGACCATAACTAATAAGCAAATCAATAGTATTACAAAAAATGATAATAACCCAGAGGGTTCTTACTCCTATTTTCATCAAAAAATGCCTTATCTAGTTAGTATTATGTTTTTTCCAAACATAGCCTAACGTCACGTTTGTAGAGGTAAATTCCTTGTGGCAAATATCTGTTCTTCGTACTTCAAGCAGTCCTTTAACGCATATGAAAATTATCAGCAACGACTGAAGAAACAGATCTGCAGATAGGATTAGGAGGGTTAGAGAAAAAGGAGGAGACGTGCTACATTAAGAGTGAAAAAAGGGTGTGAGTTTATTAATGGTCGGTTTAGGACTTACGCCTTATTAGTAGAATAACCGATATTAGGAGTGACGCCACTCCGGCTGTCAATGTTTCCGGCCACAGGTTTGCATACTAAGGTGGTGGGATAGTGAGAACGGCCTAGGTTGGTGTACCGTTTGGTGGCACTGAATACCAAGCTATTATCGACTTATTAAATGGGTGTAGTACTATCGGTATATGATGTACAGTAGACTTGTATATTGTAAATAAGTAAATTGACACCGCTATTAACACGATTGAAACGATAAAAAGTATGATAACAAACTTTCTCATTAAGACTGATTAAGGATTTAAAGTTATAAATCCAATCAAAAGGCAAAGAAAAAAGAGTGTGACTTTATTAACAGTCTAACCCATACCCGTGCCTACAGCCATCCCGATTAAGAAAAGAAAGTAAAGTAGTTCACCGAAAATTAAATTTAATACGCTTAATACAATAGGCCCTTCTAAATATCCCCTTTTCATGAAGTATAGTGTGGAGGCAAACGAGACCAGTGCAGGAACATATGCACCTAAGACAAAAATACCTAAATTATATGCCAACTCATTATTCATAACTTTAAGATATAATGCTTCTATTCCCCAAGATAGGAAGAAGATACCGAAATAGACCGGTACCCTAAACCACAAACGTTGTAGCAAACCCATACAAAATAATAAGAAAAAAAGGATTTTATCTTTTATGGAATTAGAAATGCGTTATACGGACTTAAAGAAGTACTTAACGGTATTCCGTAATAATAATATAAGAACATCACTAAAGCCTGTACTGCAACTACATTAAGAGTGAAAAAAGAGAGTGACTTTATTAATAGCCGGGTTCAGGGTTTATCGTCTTTAAAAATAGCAAAATATATTATCGGGATTTCTTTCTGCTTTTGCAAAAATTCCGGTTTTATGTTTTCCTTTCTTGTTATGATACAAACGCCACTTTTCTTTCTTATTATAAGCCTTAATGGCACATCCTTAATTCTTAACGACACATATAAATCGGTTAGGTATATTGTTTTATGAGGCTTTTTGTATTGCCGACGCGTTATACTGCTCTTCCTTCCTGCAAATTTTCCGGGTTGAAGGCTAAATATCCTGATGGATGGGACAGCGATTTTTTTGCGGATCCTTATAGTGAACTTCTTTGGTTTGGGCTTAAAATCTTTCAGGGCCCAAAACGGGACTACGTATCCATATCCCGTATATCCGTATCCCATAATAAAATAAAATAAAAATGGTTTTATATCTTTTTTTACAGATCTTCATCATTTTCATATATCCATACACCTTCAACTCCCGCTACGTTAACCAGTAATTTAATTATATCTTCTGCTAACTGCACCTCTACAGGAATACCAAGATCTATATCCTGAAACTGAGAATCTAAAGTATGCTGTATAGTGTTTTGCGAATTTACGTCTTACTGAAAGGGCCTAGATTAGTAGTACTGTTCCTACTGCAAGAGTTTCTGGCCAGAGGTTCGCGTATCAAGGTGGTGGGATTATGAAAACTGCATCAGCCGGTGGACTTCCATAATTAATTATATTAAATGGTGTTACTGGTATTTTAGGAGGGTGAATGATAGTAGGTTTGTCTATCATAAACAAGTAAACTCCTATCGCTATTATAGCTACAGAACCTATAAGTAGAACAGTAAATTTTCTCATTAAGACCGGTTATGAAGTCGGACTTATAAATCTCATCCAAAGATAAAGTACAACTTTTAAGGTGATAGGGATAAAATATACTTATTGTCTACTGGACTTTAAACGGGTTTTTCAAACAAAATTTGTAGTCATACCACTTCTTATGTAACGCCTTCAAATCGTGGTAGATCTCTTTATCTAGTCTATAACTAGCAAACAAATTATCAGTGTATTCAGCTATTAATTAGCGTACCACGGTATTGGAATTATCTTAATTGGTATAGATTTAGTACAAGGGGTAAAATAATTTCTTAATGAAGAGAATATAGTATTTTGTGGTAATAGCTCTCATTATTAGATATTTTCTGAGTTAATTCCAGAGGCGAAGTAAATTTAATATTCTGGTAATTTTCTTCTCTTATCATCTCTTCTAGGTAAGTAAATTTAGTAGTTATATGTTCTAGTAACACAGACTGTAGGTCTATCGAATATAAGTAAAAAACTTAGACCTAAAAGTAAAACACAGACTGATGTTAGAAAGATAACCTTATTTTATAAAGAACTTTACAAATTTTCCTCCAGGGTTTGGAGCTAGAAAAGAGAGCGTATTCATAATGGTTTATCTTCTAAACCATAATTTAATCCAGCTGTATATTGCTACTCCCGATAACGCTAAGCCTATTACTAAAAGTTCTGGCCATAAATTAACATACCAGGGTACAGAAAAATATGCAGGATTCATCTTTGGTAACATGTCACCTATAGTTATCAAGTTAAGATGCGGTATATTCACTTTAGCATAACTCAGATGAAGATGATAAAGATAAAGAGAAAGTCCTAAAAATACTGCTGAAATAACAGTTAGAACTGTGTTGAACACTTTTAACTTGTCTTTAAGAAGAGGGAATATATTCCGTGGGAATTTCTCAAACTTAGAGAAGTTCCTCAGTAAAACTAAAATAACGCTTACGATCCCCAATGAGAGAATCAAGTCTGGGGCTATTTGAACATACCAAGGTGGCGGAGAGTAATAGAGGTGGTCTGATATGATGATAATGGCGGGGGAACCCCAGGCTGTATAAGGCTCGTTTACTGCTTTAATGATAATTGCGTTTTCTTCTGTTTTAAAAAGAGCCAAAAATGAGAAAATCTAAGGTATCCCATATTACTGCAAGCAATATCACTGCTACGGCTATAGTTAGTATTGGCGTTTTTTGCTTGACTCTTTCGGTTATAAAATAGACTGCCGAGAATAGCATTAGCTTCAGTCCCAAGGTTACTTTAAGCATCGACAAATAACCATCTACTCTGAAGAAGTTTATTATGGGATTCAATTCTACAACGGAAGGATAATGCCAGGCAATAAATGAAAACAGTGCATCATAAATATTTGCTAAGATAAAGATTAACCAAAGAATCTTAACCTTGTTCATTATAACTAACCTAAACTAAGTAAATATTATGTTTTTTGCAAACACTGTTAAGCGTTAAATAGTTTAAGATTCTTTCCTAACATATTAGGAACTCTATTGCTTGTATATTTTGTCTTAACTTCGTCCTTGGCATCATTTAGGTTAAAAATTTAGAAGCCGAGTAATGTTCATAAGATTTGCTACTAATCTCCACGTTTATAAATACGACTTTACATAATGTTTGGATAAAATATAATATCTACTTAACTTAAATCGGTTATGATGAGTAGACTCCTTAAGGTTTTGTGGGCTCTGTTTATTGCTGGTAACATTTACGATGTGATAATAACGTGGATAGGTTGGAAGTATTTCCAAGTATTCGAATTTGGAAACTGGTATTATTTTATTTCTGGGTCTGTAACTAGTTATAACATTTATTATTTTTTAGCCTTAATCGGTGTCAAAATCTACCTCTTTGTTGGTATGTATTGGTTCTTAAAGCTCTTCGATAAATTTAACGTTAGCAAGTTTAAATGGCTAGGACTAGTCCCGATCACCTTAGTAACACTAGGGGCAAATTATTATGATACTGTGCAACTACTTCATGCTTTATAAAGTTTTTGAAGCATTTGTATACAACATTAACTAAACTCTGGAAATAGTTTAACCGCTAACGCTCTTTATGGAAACTTTTGTATACAATATTAACTTGCAATATAAGAATGATGTCTCATATCATTAGAAGGTTAGGATATAACTTCGTCGTCTTCAACTTAACAGCATGAGGTTCAATTGGATTTATACGTCAATATGGGAATCTCTTTTTTCCTGAGATAAATAATAACATTAATCAAAATTGAACAAAACTAGTATCATTCAAATAAGACCACATATATTTTATAATATCGAGTATAATTAAATATATTTTTTATTAGAAAAACAGGAAATATTGAATTAATTTCACGTTGCTAAAAAGGGTTGCATAGAGTTAGCTGAGATTTGCAAAAAACAACTCCCTAACTTAAGGTAAACCTTGTGCAACAACTTCCCTCATCTCCTTAAGGCAGAAAATCAACGAGAGACTGACAGAACTCCCACAACCCCACCCAAAGAACGAACCAAACATTCAAAAGAAAATAACAGAGGAGAATAAGAACCAACTCCTTCCTAACATCACAAGTCCTAACCCCAAACTCCTCAAGAGAACGAAAAGCATTCTCAACACCCCACCCCTCCTCAGCCAAAAACAACAGCAGTTCTAACATCAACCTCACAAGAAAAGCTATAATCATACCATCCTCCTCACCCTTCTTATTTATAAGAAAATCGCTTCATTTTTACGTTACGTTAAAATGTAAAGAAATATTGTTTAGTTAACTATAAATTTCGTTTTATATTAAAGATGAAACAAGGGAATAAATTAAAAGTATTTATTAGTTCAAGAGCAAATATTCTAATCTTTTATGGCAAGGAAATTTCCTTAAATTACTATCCACGTATAATCTGGTTTTACGCTTATGCTAAGCGCTTCCAGTTTTTTTTTTAAAAAAATAATATCCCTTACAATGAACTTTTTTCCTACAACAATCTAAAAAGCCTTATTTCCTCCTTACTATCACTACTATTGCTACAATGGCCACGATAATTAATATTGCCACTACTGCTATGTCTGTTAAGTTATAAGATGTATTTAACAGATACGATTGTTCTGAAACTACTCCCAAAGAGTCCTTGACTACTACTGTCACGTTATTATTTCCTATGTTTAATGATAAGCTATAACCGCTCAGCGAATTCTCTGTGTATATTAATTTACCGTTTAAGTAGACATAATAAGTGTAAGGAGGGATTCCGCCTGAAGTAATTCCGCTTAGCGTTACACCGCTATTCTCTATGAAGAAATTACCCGTAGTCACGACGTTTACAGATAACTGAGGGTCTTTAATAACAGTCACGTAGAATGTGTGAATCACTTTATACCCTGCTGAGTCTATTACTACTACAGTAAGGTTATAAACACCTGGTTTACTGAAGTTTATCGATTTTTCATTTATTAGACTACCGTTTAAGTAAATGTAAGTCTTGTAAGGCTGTGTACCGAGGCTGTAATTTAAGCTTAAATTAATTGGAACTCCTACGTCAGTCTTATTTGCACTTAAGCTTGCATTAACTATTGGGTCTGGATTAATGGTAACCTCGAACTCTTTTTCTATCTCATACCCCGCTGAGTCAGTAAACACAAAAGTCACGTTATAAGTCCCAACTGAACTGAAATTGAATTTTAAAACGTTATCTTTGCCTACTAAATTACCGTTAATGTACCATGCAAAGTGGTAAGGTTTAGTACCTAAACTAGCGTTTGCTATTGCCACTATAGGTATTCCTACATCAGTGACGTTACTTATTTTAACTCCAACGACAGGATCTGGGTTAACAGTAAGGTTATAGTAAAGGGTGTTCTCATCGCCTTTTAAGTCGTAAACGTTGATTTGGAGGGATTGATTACCTATACTCGGTTCGTAGCTTATTGTGTAATTCCCGACGTAGAAGTCAATAAAACTCTTATTACCTATATTTATGAGATATGGAGGTTGACCGCCTGTTACATTAACGGTAATGTAATCCCTCTGCCCTAAATCTATCTCTTTACTTCCGTTAATTATTTGTGCTTTGAAGGGGGTTGAAATAGTGGGTATGTAAGTCTCTTCACCGTTACCAACTTTCACTTTATAAACCCCTTGATAAGGAGTCGTGAATAAGTTATCAGAAGCCTCTGCAGTATCTAAACCGAATGGTAAAAGGGCTTTGGGCGTAATGACGTTAGTAGAGTTAACGTAGACAAAGTAGAGCATAGCGCTGAGGGAGTTATAGTAAGTTATTTCACCTTTACTTATTCCTCCGAAAACGAGTTCGGTATCGTAAGCGTTACCACTACCGGTTACATTATAGCCATCAACTAAAAGGTAAGCTGATTCAATACCGGAAATGTTTATTGTAACGTTATCGTACCAAACTGTCATACTACCGTTTAAATAACCGAAGTGAACTAAAACGCCTTGTGGTATAGTCTGTACGGATATGAAAAGGACGGCGTAAAAGGGATAAGTCATATTAAAGTACTGTGTAGCGTAGGCATAATAGGAACAAGGGGATAGTATACCAGTAGTGTATACATAACCCTCACCGTGTATAAGGCTGGAGTTAAGCTCGCTGGGAGAGGAAGTGAAGTTCCAAACGTTATCTACATAGCGGTATATACTCTCATTAGTAATAAACTGTATTACGTTCTGTAACCAGTATTGCTGGGTACCTTGTGCAGTGTTTACTTGTAGTACAGTGTTCAACTGTAAGCTAGCACCGTAATTAGTACCGTTTAGTGCAGAAATGGAGTAAATTTGTGCCACACCGATTACTCCATTAAACTCCTCCACGTAAGGTTTAACGGTTCCACCGTTTAACTCAATGCCGTAATCTGCGATTCCAGTTGGCGCTGGTCTACCAGAGCCGTAATAAAGCTGAACGTCGACTACGCTATTGCTCACATTGTTGCTCACTATTATGCAATAAGACCCTGGGGGTAAAGGGAAGTAGGAATAAAAGGATGAGGCAACATCACTATAATTTGTCCCTTTTATTGTGAAATAGACAGTAGAGTTAGCGTAGAGATAGATGTAAAGACCACCGTTGGTGTTAACTGGGATTTCTTCATAATAATTTGGCGGTAGGATGAAGTTTGACGGAGATATGTATGCCTTAGGTTGGAGTAGGGATAGAGAGAGTAGGATTAACGCTAAGATAAGTAAAGGCTTTTTCATAGGAACAATTTCCCACTTCTCCTCTATTTAAATATTCTCTTCGTTCATACTACTGTTTCATAAATTGGCTACTTTTTATCCCAAAATAATGATAGATTTCGGTTTTTTAGAGCAAAACCCCTTTTTTCAGTGAATATTGTTCACGGTTTCTATATACTTTAAACTAAAAATAAAAAATTTTAGTAAACTGTTATAATCACTTTTACGAAATATAAACTTTCTACGCCGTGAAAAGTGCGATTTTATGACCGATTAGGAGTTGAACTTTTTGTATTAAATTAATATGGCTCAATGCTCAGAAGAGTGTTCTGGCTAATTAATCTAAATTTAGGCTGGTCTTAAACAGTCCTAATTTGAAGGTGTTTGTAAAAATATCAAAGTAGTTAAGAATAGTTCCTCTAACCTTAGAAACTTAGAACGAAGCAATTATTTATGAGTTTTCTGTAAACTAGCCCAAAATTCTTTCATGTACTAGAAACATTATTTACTTTCGGAAATTCTTAAGCTTATAATAACTTCATGTGTTAACTTCAGAGTGTTTAAGGGCAATTCATGGGTCCATTGGGATTCAATTTTAAGAATGATTGATTCTACATTTTAGGTAACACTAATAGGGGACAAGCTTGAGGTAATATAACGGAACTTATAAACGGGACACCCCTATTTAAGGGCTAGGTTTGAGAAAATACTAAATAAAAAATGGTTTTGTCACTTTTTCTCCAAGGTCATGCTGAAATAAATCCCATACTTTTCAGTTTAGCCATTAGCTCGTCACCTTTATGTACCTTGCTAAATCTTAATAATTCTATTCCGTTTTGTAGGAAAACCACATCCTGTACTACATGTTGCCCCGCTAATCTTGTCTCAAAATATTGCGGATTTACAATAGATATTAATAGATTTGGCGTATTTAGGGGTACTTCCTTTACAATTTTACCGAATTTAATGAGCATTGCTCTCTTGTTAGTCACTACGTATCTGTTTGCCCACCTTAGTCCGAAGTATAGTACTAGACTTAGGACTATGAACATTACTCCTATAGCTGCTAAAAATACCGTTAATAGGAAGATTATACCGAGTATTATAAGTCCTATTGTAGCATTTCTTCTGAATCTACTCAGAGGGAATTCTTCCCAAATTATTTGTTCTCCTATTTCTAACTTCATCAATATAATAACAGAATAATTAATTTATAAAATTTTCTTCGTAATACTCTTTTTCTTTCATTTGAAAAGAGAATATTTCCTTTTTCGCATTTCTGATATAGAAAGATCTGGGAAAGTCGGGATTATTATTGATGGAAATTGCAAGTTAAAATATTTCCTTTAACTGAAAAGAATAGTGGTCTTTTTTCGCTTTAAAAACATAGAAATAATTAGTATTTTATCTATGTTATTGTGGATATAATAACTATCCAGGCGGATAGGGGATATATGATGATATAATCTTAGTAAATGCTAAAGTAGCTTTTGCGTGCAGGATGATTTTGTTAAACCGATTATTTTTAATATCTTCAGCTAAAACTAACGTTTTATTGCATTGCAATTATTATAAAAACTAATAAGGTGGGGGAAATTATACAAGGGATCAAACATAGTAAATATTGTGACTTAAGAAGGTGCATATATTTTCTTTAAGTCCATTAAATATAGGTATGTGTATTAATTTATTAAAGAAATTCTAAAAAAGAAAAAGAATTTACTTTGTATCAGAAGCTATTTTCCAAGCTTTCAAGTTGCGAAGTTCCTAGGGGATTTGGAGCTATGACTGAAACTATTTTTACATTATTACCGCTGAGTACGAGTATTATGGAATCGTATTCTTCACCGAATAATCCTCCTGGAGTATAGGCTATGAATTCGTTATTTGAGATTTTATTAAAATTACTAGAAGATATCTGTAAAGTTACTTCAGATTGGGAGAAGAAGTTTTTAGCATTACTTGATGAGGAAAAAACTATATACATAGCCATAATCTGTCCTTGTTCTCCGCTAATATTCCCATTTAAATATTCAACGTAGCCTGAAGTTACTTCAGGTAATGGTTCTCCTCCCATTGTACTATAAAATGAGTTGAGGGAGATTGTTTCTGTGGAGCCATTTAATAATTTTTCAGTAACTAAATCGTTACTTATAGTGAATGAATAAGTGTTGGCTGAATCTACACTCCAAGAGCCTCCAACTACAGATGCTGCCTTTGATGGTGTAATTAGTTCTGCTGAAGAGGGACCAGAATGAAATATAAATTGTGATGCCACAATGACTGCTAACACTACTACTATTATTGCAATAACTGGGATAATGATCTTTTTGAGGGATCGTTTATAAGGTTGTTAATGGTATGGCGATTGTGGGGTTGGCTGTTGTGTTGTAAGTGGATAACCGCATATTGCACAGTATAAGGCATTATCTGGGTTATCGTATCCACATCTTGGACACTTTATCATTTGTTCTAATTATAGTTTACTCAATCTTATAAATTTTGAGATGCTTAATCACTGATTTTAAGCGAATTATTTACTGTAAAACAAATGGTCATAATCATAACCATTAAAGGAATAATTAGTTATATATTCCTCTTGTCCTTCAATTTACAACGACAAAATAACATGGTAGTTTTTCGGTTTTATTACTTTGGCTATTCATATATCTTCTAATAATTATAATGTATATTTCATAAGGAAAAGCGAAACTTTTATAAAACTTAATAGTTATAACTAGATAAAAAGGGTGTCTATATGAGTGGAAAGAAGGCTTTATTCCTATTGGTAGCTATGTTACTAGCTGAATCCCTCCAAGCATTTTCATTAATAATAAATCTTTATACTGGTCCGTCTATAGGGTATCTTGTATCGGCTGCTGTTAACCCCAGTAACGGTTATATATATGCTGTTGACTCACAACATAACGATGTGGTCATCTTCGATCCCTACAACTACTCATTTATTGGTACTATTAATGTAGGTGTTGAGCCAATATACATTACTTATGCTAACGGATACTTTTATGTAGTTAATAATAAATCGGGGACTATAAGTGTCATAAATCCACAAACAAACACGTTAGTAAAGACTATCTATGTTGGAGGGTCTCCTCAAAGTGTTGTTGTTGATCTCAAGAACGGATACTTGTATGTAGTCGATAATGGCATAGAAATCTTTACCCAAAGTGGGCAAGAAGTAGCGACACTCCTCAAAGGTTTCACTATTACCTCAATTGTATTTGACCCCTATACTGGCTTTGTATATGTTGCAGGAAATAATCCGTTTGTGGTACCAAACAATATCGTTTCCCAAATTAACGGCACTAAAATATTACGTAACGTTTCAATGTTTATTTATGCACCATCACAGCTTGTTGTTGGAAATAATGAGGTCTATGGTATAAGTACTACATCGATTAACGTATTTAATCCTTATAATATTTCAAACTACACAACGCATAGTCTAAGTTTGATATTGAGCTTTCCTTGTGCTGTCGTATATGCTTTAGGTAATATTTATGCATTTTCAGAGGGTTATGAAGCAGTATATGTAATAAACGTGTCTAATGGACAAGTCTCAACCCTAACGCCATCTGCTATATATGTAGGTTTTTCACTAAGTTTCTCATTGCCTGGCCAAATATCTGATATAGTTTATGATCCTAAAACTAACATGCTTTATGTTACTGGAACTCCTCCTAATCCAATTTATGTCATTAACCCTATAACTGGTGCCTATCTAGCTATAGGATCGCAAATACAAGCTCAATATGCTGTGTACGATAATGTAACTGGAGACCTATATGTTGCAAACTATCAAGCTGATTCGATATATGTTTTGAATAATGGTAAGGTGATAGGTATAATTCCTAGCATAAATAGTCCTTCATTAATTACCTATAATACGTATAACGGAGTACTTTATATTACTAATGGAGGGGAATTAGTAGCAGAAAACCCATATAATGGTAGTATACTTTGGAAAGCAAGTGCTGGGAAAGATGCAGTTGCACTACTTTATGACCCGGTAGATAACTTGATATATGTAGCAGATAATTCTTCTAACCTTGTCTTAGCCATAAGCCCTTCAAATGGGTCTGTGATCTCAGCAATACAAGTGGGGAATAATCCGGTAGCTTTAACTTATGATCCTCAGAATGGACTAGTTTACGTTGCAAATTATAACAATGAGTCTTTATCAGTTATAAACGGGACTGAGTTAATAACAACAATAGAAGTACCATTTAAGCCTACAGCAGTAGCTTATGGTGATGGAATAATTTTAGTTGGTGGAGAAAAAGTAGTCAGTAAACCCTATTCTTTCCCAGTCATATTAAATTACTACTTAGCTGGTATTGAAGGTGTAAAAACTCAATTTACTATAGAATTAAATAGTACTCCAGAATTAATTGCCTATTATAAGGGATATGCGATCATAACTACTAGTGGGCTTTTCAATCCTGTAAAACTACTCGTAGTTAATCCCTCTAATGGACAAATAGTTAGCGAAAAGAGCGTTAACGTAAGTTTTCCGACATCAGTAACTATAGATCCCAATGAAGGTTTGGTATACATTACTGAAGAATATCCTTATAATCAGATATATGCAATATCTTTTAACAATCTCATTTCAACTCCACCAATTTCATCAAACACTACTACAATACCAACAACTACAACAAGTTCGTCTACAACATTTACATATACTAGCACGTCCATAAGTAGTAAGACTACAACTCAGATCTACTCTTCGACTGAGTCAGCAGTACCCTCAAGTAGTTCGGGAAGTTCTTCATTCCTAATCATTATAGCTGTAATAATAGTAGTAATTGCGGGTGTAATAATAGCCCTCAGAAGAAGATGAAATCTTTTTCCCTCTTATTACTGTTAATGAACATGTGTAGATAGTACTAGAAGATTAAACGTAGATTCATTAGGATTTTAACATTAAAAAGTTAGAAGGATTAATACTTTTTTATTTGGCTAAATTTGATATAATTGAGTAGGCTATTTAGTACCTAAAGATATTCTAAGAAAATTTAAAATTGGTTTAATCATTTAAGTTGAAATGATTTTTAGAGTTAACTGATGATAAATAACAGTTAGGAGATATTTAACTTTGATATTATCCTCAACAAGAAATATTCTTATAAATAATCATTTTCATAACTTCTTAATCCTCATATCAATAATGAGTAGTTAGTAAAGGTATAGCTGAAAATATATATTCATCTTTTTTCCTAGAACTGGAAAGTATATATAGTAATTGTTATAATTAACCGTCTTGTTTTTACGATTTCGTCAAATCATGTATTTCGTCTAGTAAAATTTCGAGAGTTCTACAACGAATAAAATAAGCAAAGGAGAAAATGAATAATTTTGCTTTATTAGCGTACTAAAACACAGGTAATTTTGACGTAGTAATAAAAGTTTCAATTCACTGAAAAGACTCATACATATTTTCCCATATATACGGTTAAAGCAAGCGAGATAATACGCCGTATAAAAAAGAGAGATCAAGAATGATATATAGTAATTTATCTCTTGACGTTAGTTAATCGTTAAAAGTTTCGGTATTAGTTCTGACTATCATTTTATTACTTCTTATATCAGCAGAATTATTTCGTGTAAAGATCCTTCTTTATTAATTTTAACGAAGATAGAAAAGTCTTGCCGTATTATTGGAGTAAGCCTTTTCCTTAACGTCTCTGACCTTGAGTATATTAGTTAATAGAAAAGGAATGGCTATATTCTTTCTATTAAAAAAGAGGTTGTATCTGAGCATTGTGCTATTTAAGTTTCTGCTATCGATTAAACACTAGCGTTAAGAGGGGAAAATAATAAATTGTTATTTCCTTAATTATTTATATGGCTTTAACTCAACATGCATGGTTTAGGGCTTTATGTTATGTTGGAATTTTCTTTTTATCTTGGGCTATCGATATAGGTTTGCTTATAGCTCTTAATGGATACATTTTCTCTTCTGGTCTCGGCACGCTGATCTATGCTATTTTTAGTCCATCCTTATATGCTTTCTTACTCTCAATTTATTTCTTAAAGAGGAAACACTATTTTTCTCTAATAGTCCCGCTTCTTAATTTTTTTATAGGAGTTATTCTTTTTGCACTTGCTATGCTGTTTATGATGGTAAGTAGTTCTGTATGATATGAAGGGGAAAAAGTCTTTACTTAAAACCTCAGAAGGAGTTAATACAGTTAAGAATATATAGCTGTTAAATCTAAATTCAGAATGATGAGAGTTTTCGATTTAACTAAGGAAGGCTTGGTAGTTTTAAATCCTGTTCAAACTCGTTACCAGCTGTTTTCTCAACGGGTTTTTATCCCTTTGTATGTAGCTGCAAATGACGGAATATATAGAATAAATAGAAGTAAAAGGCTTTTAAACTTTGGTAAAGTAGTTATAGCTTCTGTTGGAATAATTTTACTTTCATTACTCTTTATTGTTGGCGTTTATTCGCTTTATTTTTCACTTTCCTTTGGCGTCTCTATTTTTACTTTAATACCCATAAGTATAGGACTTTTAATTGTAGTTGGCAGTATTTACGGCATAATAAGGCTGGTCAGGTTAGCTAAAGGCGTAAAGATAAATTATGCTGAGGGAGAGCTTATAGTACCTTGGTCTCAAGTGAAAAATATAGTAGTAGTTAACGTCAGACAAGAAAACGTAGCAAATAGACCGAGCTTAGTTGCGGATATTGTTAATCCAATATTTAAGGAAATAGGAGATTGGCATATTATTAGGACTGATGGAGGTGAGGTTATAATACCTAACGTTGATGATCCTTTTAACAAGCTCAATTACGTAAAGGTAAAGTTCAACTTAAACTTTTAACCTTTATAATAGAGAGTTTTTCGCATTTATTATTTTTAAGGTAACGTTCTGGTATTAATTAATTTGTTGTACCACGTATACTTTAGTTACCAAAGAATTTTCAGCAAAAAGGTTGATGATAACTTTTTCAATGTCTAAGTTACGCAAAGAAGCTAACTTGTAATTAAATGCTAAGTAGATTTTCTAGATCGACGGATTTAGATATAGATGTCATAATTATCTATCAAAAGAATTAGTGGAAATAGTCACGATCTAAATTCTAGTACAAAAGTCACTATATACCAATTGCTATTTAACAGAACTGAACAGTCATTTCAATAAAAGTCTAGGATTGTGGATTTGATATCAAAGAATACGATTAGTGCTTAGACTAAGGATTTTAAGGAGATTTCCTTATCTTAAAAAATTGTTATATTTACCGACGAAATAACAAATACTTTTAATTTACTCCCTATTTTATTTTTTATAACTTAGTAAATTGTTTATTTAGTACAACGTGATTTATTATAAGTTTTTAACGTATTTAGGATTTAGCGGTTTTCCTACAAGTGCTAATTTTATTCTAATCCAATCGGAACGGCACTCAATTTTATCTTTTCACTTTGTAACGTTATTCCGCAAAATATTCTTTCACCTAAACTACAGATAGAAAGAAAAAATGCGTTTGATGCTTGAGATTAAAATCACAAATGGGTAACTGAAGATATTTTCCTTTTTTCCAGAGTTCTCTAATGATTAAATAGATCTATTAGTCGAATTATGAAAAAAGTATTAAAGTGATCTTTCCTTATATCACTCTATGAAGTATAAGGCTGTTCTGGTGGATTTCGGAAATACTCTGGTTGGTTTTAAACCAGTGTTTTATGAGAAGGTTTATCAAGTTTTGAAGGACAACGGATATGATTTAGATCTCAGAAAGGTATTTAGAGCTTACGCTAAGGCTATGGGGATGATAAATTACCCGGATGAGGACGGACTTGAGCATGTAGACCCTAAAGATTTCCTTTATATTTTAGGCATATATCCCAGTGAACGCCTAGTTAAGGAGTTAAAAGAGGCTGATATAAGAGATGGTGAGGCTTTCCTTTACGACGATACGTTAGAATTCCTTGAAGGATTAAAGAGCAATGGTTATAAATTAGCACTCGTAAGTAACGCCTCTCCTAGGGTTAAGACGCTTTTAGAGAAATTTGACCTCAAGAAGTATTTTGATGCTCTAGCTTTGTCTTATGAGATTAAAGCCGTAAAACCTAATCCTAAGATATTCGGTTTTGCCTTAGCAAAGGTAGGGTATCCAGCTGTTCATGTTGGCGATATTTATGAGTTGGATTATATTGGAGCTAAAAGGAGTTATGTAGATCCTATACTGTTAGATAGATATGACTTTTATCCCGATGTAAGGGATAGAGTTAAAAATTTAAGGGAGGCATTACAGAAGATTGAAGAGATGAACAAGGAGTAGAGGCTTGAAGTAACGTTAATTTATGGTTATCCTACACACTTTTCAATCATTTGTATTCTTTTACTTCATGTTTTGTGATTATTTTCCACTTTCAACCACTGATATTATCAAAAGTTTATTCTATATTCGTAATTTAAATCGAGTGTGGACAACAATTTCATTCATTTGTAATTTATTCAAAATTACCTTAAATCCCTCTCCCTTTTAAACACTTTAATTATACAATAAAAATTCAAATAGAGATTAAAATTGTAACTTCCTTTATTATCAGTAAAGAGATCTAACGATAAATTGAAACTAAATTTACACTTTATATAATTTATATCAAATTAAAAATATTGTTGTCCACACTGATAGTGTCGTCATTTGCATATAAATTTATTAGATGGCTTTCTTTATAAAGAGTATAAATATTGAACTAATATATTACTATGTGATAAAAATTTATAGAAATATAAATAGCTTAGTGACGACACTATGTCCACACTCTTTAAATCTAAATTTACTAGTATTTTGGAAAAGTTCTTAGACTATGATTTAGTGGTATACCATTAGATTAAGGCTATAAATTTTCTGAAAACACTAACGAAATTCAGGGACAAACCGTGAAAGGCACTGCATACCTAGCCTCACGTGGATTTGCATCTGTAGGAGGAGGGTTATACTATCTCATACAGTAATTTCTCTTAGTTAGTATACCTTAAGAAGAAGTATAGGTTCTTTCTCACATTCTTAGCGTTTCTTTTTATGTATCAACACGCTAACTATAAATGAGCTTACACCTATTAGAATAGAAATTAAGCCTTTTTCCGTGCTTTGGAAGGGTAATTTCAGCTAACCTAAATTCTGAGTATGCGGGATTCCTCTTTGTGAGACTTTTAGAAAACTTTACCGTTATAAGTTGACCGAATATAACGTTGAGGGAGATGCAAAAGTAAAGGAAATGAAAGAGAGACCGTGGGTTTATCGCCTACCTACACTTTATTAGTTAGACTATTGAGGATTTACTTATGAGCTTTCTCTTAGAGAACGCAAAAAACTTCTTTCATGACGCGAATAGGGACTTTGAGGAGGGAATTTGGAACTTATCGGTATTCCGTTCCGAACAAGCACTTCAGCTCTGTGTTAAGTATAAGTTGTACACTTATCTTGGTGATTACACTAAAACTCATAATCTAAAGGAGCTTTTGGAAGCCTTAAAGAGGTTTGAGAACGTAAACGTTGATTCGCTAATGGTTGATTTTTTAACGCAGTCCTACATGTCTAAACGCTATTTACCATACGTATTTTCGAAGGAGACAGCTGAAAAGGTTTTAAAGTTTGTTGAGAATCTTATGAAGATGTTGAAATGTCTCTGATTGATGTTCTTGAGGAGAATATGAGGACTTGGAGGATTAGTGGGAGATAGAGAAGTTTTAAAAGGATGTGAAGACCCTGGATATGCAAGATTCCTCTTTCTTAAAGAGGAGTAGGCTTCAAGGTTACCTACTCCTCTTCGTAATGGTAGTTAACACGGTAAGAGATTTGATCAGCTCCCTTAACTTGAAGAGTGTTGAGGAATTTCTCCGGTTCGTTGAAATTCGTTTAGGAGATGCTATAGGTTTGATGAAAATTTTTAAGTTATGTTAAAGTAGAATAACTGCTACAAAATATTAAGCTTCAAATTGCAAATTTTCTATCTTAAAACAGTTATATTACCATATATCTTAAGATAAGAATAAACATTCATGTAAATGTTCATTAAAATTATAGAATATAACTACTATCCTACAAATGCTAGATAAGAAGTTTTAAATACTAAAAAAGAGAAGAAGGAAATATGGTAGTGGATTTAGTTGGTTTGATTTTATTTTTTGCAGAATTAGGTGTATCGCTTGCAATAGTTTATAGTATTCTGAATTATTTTTACCCTAATTCTTCTAGAAAACTTAAAATAGAAGCCTCCATATTTTTAGGCTTTATAGCTCTAGGGACATTTATGTCACTTGTTTCTTTCAATTTTTTACTTGTCTTTTTACTTATAGGCTTAGGGGTAATGTATGGACTCAAGAAAGTAAAAAGCAAAAGAAGTCTGTAACGTATTTACGTAACTTTTAGTTATTTTTAATCACTTCTAATCCCCTTAAAACTATCAAATAAGCTGAAGCGATATGCCTTTCAAAACTTAATAATACAGTGAACAAGTCAGTATGGGAATCTCTTTTTTAGCGTAAAAAATGAGATGAATAAAATTCAAAATAAAGATCTAGTGAACACTAATTTTTGATAAAAGTTTGTATATTAGAGGGCGGACCTTAACATATGGGACACAAGAACCAAACCAAGGGGACTAAATCCTACAACAGGGACTTCGTTAAGTCTGCCTCAAACCAATCTACACCTCTCTAACTAATATACTCTTCCCCGAAGAACTCCTCAAAGCCTTACTCAAGGCAAGAGGAACTTACTTGAGTAGGCTTGGGAATGAAGGGAGGAGAGCATTAAACCTCTTAAACAATATTGATAATATTAGGAAGGCATTAAGGGAGATGAGTAAGAAAGCCTTGAGGGAGACTAGGGATAGAAGAGTTACTATTGACCTCCATTCCCAACCAAGGATAAGCGTTTATTGATTAAGCCCACTAACTTCTTGGGGTCTTGCTCAAATTGCAATTTTCCTCTTGAGTATTTTCCTTGATGTTTTACTTATAACATGGTTATGTAATTTTGGAGGAGTTGGACAAGTTTGATCTTAGGCTTGTTTATGCTGATAGGGAGTTTGCGGTGGATGAGGTTATTCTCTTGGATTTTGTTATTACCGCTAGGTATCAGATGTACAAGAAGTATGGGGACAAGTTGGGGGATGTTGATATTACTTATTGTGGTGTTACTGGTTTTCTTTGTGTTAGGCATGTTAGTGGTGCTTATCTTGTTATTTTGAGGAAGGGGGATGGGATTATAGCTTTTCTTGTGGGGTTGATGTTAGAACTGCTGTTGTTTTGGCTGAGGAGGGGTGGGGTATTTAGAATGCTTTTCGTTCGCTAGAGGAGTTTAGGGTTAGGACTTGTGATGTTAGTTGGTTCTTATTCTCCTCTGTTATTTGGTTTGTTCTTTGGGTGAGGTTGTGGGGGTTCTGTCAGTTTCTCGTTGATTTTCTGCCTTAAGGAGATAAGGGAAGTTATTGCACAATGTTTACCTTAAGTTGGGGAGTTGTTTTTTGCAAATTTCAGCTGAATCTATACAACCTTTTTTAACCACATGAAATTAACCTATATTCTTTGCTCTCTTAATAAAAATATATTTAATTATACTCGATATTATAAAATATATATGGTTTTATTTGAATGGTACTGGTTTTGCTCAATTTTGGCTAATGTTATCATTTGTCTCAGAAAAAAGAGATTCCCATACTGACGCGTATAGGGAAATTTGATTTTTTATTTCTTGCTTGCTTCGTTTAGAACATTTTTCTCTAGACTTATTGGTTGACTGCATAATAATTGCCATAAATAATGAAGGCTAAGCTGTATTAATAGTTGTTTTTTAAGAATTCATGACGTCAAGTACTTTAGTCTTATTGCCATAAGCACAGAATCACTATTAAGTATGTATTCTATATCATATTGTAGTTTGAGGTATCTCAAGATAGTGGATAGGTAGGCACACATGCTTAGCCTCTAATGAGGTGGATTTGAAACTGTATGCTAAAAGGCCGGTTTGCAGTGTTTTTAGTCTAAATAAGAGAGTATATAGATAGTTTATTCTAGATAAATCAATCTTAAACCGATACAAATAAAAATTTAAATTAGAATATTAAGATAAAACATTAATGTATGAAGATAAATTTAAATATAATCGTTAGGATTAAACCTTGATGGAGCCTGAGAGATTTACCTCAAACACCACAAAGGCAATAGTGTCACAATTCGTAGGATTTCTACTAGATTCTTACGATTTAACAATGATATTAAGTATAGCACCCATATTGGCTAAAGTTTTATTACCTCCGGAATCAGCATTATTAGCTACATTCAATATAATACTTTCCTATTCTCTCACTATAATATTTAGGCCTTTAGGTTCTGCAATTTTTGGTAACTTAGGAGATAGGATAGGTAGGAGGGCTGATCTAATAATTACGGTTTTAGGTTTAGGGTTGGCAAGTGCTTTAACTTCTGCATTACCAACTTATGCACAAGTAGGTATATTATCGTTCATTCTCTTTGTTTTAGTTAGAATAATAGTAGGAATATTTGCTGGTGGCGAATATGCTGCTGGGCATCCTTTTGCTATGGAGTGGACTCCATATAAATGGAGGGGATTGGTGAGCGGGATTGTTCAAGGAGGATTTTCATTTGGTGCTGGGTTAGCAGCGTTAGTGGAAGCTGCTTTTATTGGAATTTACGGTGTTAGTGGTGTTGAAAGTTTCGCCTGGAGGTATGTATTCCTAACTGCTTTAGCACCAGCTGTAATAGCATTAGCTGTTAGATTAACCATGAGTGAAACCCCGGTTTTTGAAGATGTTAAAAAGAAGAATCTAATTAGGAAAACACCGTTTTTAGATCTGTTCAGAAAACCTTATAGGAGGGATTTCTTCCAAGTCATGTTATACATGACTGGTATGTTTTTCTTTGCGTATTCTCTATTTGCATTTGTTCCAGCAATTTTAGAAGATAAGCCTTCAGTGTTTTCTATTGGAACCGCGGAACAGGTGTATTATTATGGTACTTATGCCGCTTTTGCTGGTGCAGTAATATTTGGTGCGTTATCGCAATATATAGGGAGGAGAAGACTTACTATTATGTGGGCAATAGCCACTTTCATAATATCAATTCCAGTTTATTACTTGCTGTTTCATTCCGCCTCAATAGGGAACTACGTATTTGCTAGTATTGCTTCAATTATTATAGGGATAATAACTCAAGGACCTTGGGGTATTATACCAATTTACCTTTCAGAAAGATTTAAGGCTTCTATGAGGTCTTCTGGTGTGGGATTCGGTTATTCTTCTGGTATATTCATAGGAGGATGGTTCAGCGTATATGTACCTTTAATGCATAACTATTTGTTTAAGGCGATAGATACACCAACTAATATTTGGTTCTCTACTGCTGTATTATTAATGATAGGAGCAGTTCTTGTAGGAATAGGCCAGTATTTAGGGCCTGAAACTCTAGGGACTAAATTAGTAGAAGAGGTACAAAAGGTCTAAGTTCTAATTCATTTTTTCCCTTCTCTTTTTAAAATCCTAATAAACTCGTTAGCTTAACTGTGTTTATTTCTTTTTACTTTACTCTCCTGTTAAGGTTCTCGATAATAATCAAGGTTGCATTAAGAACGCTATTACAAAGAGTGATGTAGTTTCTGTATTTACATTACCTTCAGCTATTACGTGACCTTCACGGATAACGTAGTTAGTGAAGAATCCTCCTATACTGGATTGGAGATGTGATGAAATGTTATATATCTGCTTTATTATCGGAAGGTATTGTAATGCAAAAGTTTCATTATAATGTGCTATATATTTCCAGGCTATTATTGCTAAAGCTAATTTATATGAATCAAACGTACCGCCGTTAAAAGCTGCATCAATAAATCCTGAACCGTTCCAAAAGTTATTAATTGTTGTGGCGAACACTTTCTCAGCTATACTTATATTTCCGTTCTCAGCTTCATATATAGCATAGAGGAATGAGGTATCCGCATATTCGTACCACGATAAATAGGATGAGCCGTTGAACTCTATGGTATAGATAGGACCATAAATATGGACAGTTATAGGGGTGTTGAACTTCCAGGTAAAGTTATGCACATTCATTAAGGCTAGATATGGGGATATAGTGATGTTCCTTTCAATATTTTGCCAAACTATTTTCCATAGGGAGTTGTTTAAGTACTTTAACGCAATTACGGCAAGCAAATTATCGCTTTCTATATAATACGTATCTGAGAATGGGCACTCAGAGAATAGTTTAAGGGATGAATTGTAAGTTATCTTAAAATAGTTTTCTACTAGGGAGATAGAGATTGGAGGTTTTAAGTCGATGCTAGAGGTTTGGAAATTTGGTTTAACCTTAGTGTAGTAATAAAATGCAAAAAATGATACTACTATAATTAATATAAGAATTGTACTTACGATAACTATCTTCTTTATCATGATTAATTCTTGGATGGTTAAACCTAAAAACTTATTCATAAAGAAAATTTTAGTTATACTAATCGATTTTTTAATATCTCGATTAGTAAGCAGTGCTGATATACTAGAAAATTAAATTCAAAAACCAAGTATAAAAATATTATTTAGTGTCTTAATATCTTTAGGGTTAGCCCTAAAATATTAATTATACCTGCTAGGGACAAGAAGATAGGGCTTAGTGGTTCTAAAATCGCTAAGCCCGTTATAATTCCACCGGTTTTTATTAACGTACTTTTATATCTTTTACCAAGTCTGAAGTAATCTATACCAATGAGAACTACACCAATTGCATAGGCTGTAAACATTGCCGATATTAAGTTTAGGTATGTCCCGGAGTTATTACTAATGGTTAATGGCCCTAGTCTGACGGTAAAAGGAGATACTATTATTCTCAAGGGGGCTACAATAACGAGGAGGAGGAAGATCGCAAGTAAGATTACTCCTCCAATAACCCCTATATCTACATCTATATTAGCTTGTCTGGTATAAACAAAACCGGCTATAAGGAGATATGCGGAGATGAAAAGGGGGATGAGTGATATATCTACTGTTGAGAATATTTGCTTGGCTGTTAGCAACGACGGGTAAAGAACACCGCCAAACCCTTCATAGCCGTAAATAACACTCACATAAAGTGAACCATAAAACTGTCCTATAATTTGAAATAGGTTAGCAAGGACTAGAAGTATTAAACCAATCTTCTCTTTCCTATCCACAATAATATTATAGTTTTAAAATTTAAATAATTTACGTAGGATTTACCGTTCTTTATCTCTATGTGATTCTCTCACAGTCATTTAAATATTATCTAAAGGATTCTATAAACTCTTTTTCAGAGGTTTTTCCTCTAAAGTTTTACTAAAGGCAATCTATCTAGGTGAGTTCATTCCCGTATATTTTTTACATAAACTAATTATTGGGCATAAAAATCTTTACAAATTAGTCTTACTAGACTGATCTTATGAGACTAAAAGTCAAAAAATAAGGAAGATAAAAAGCTGGGCTTCGATCTACAGAAAAAGTAAAACAGGCAAGAGACAGATAATACTATATTGACTTAGCTAGTTATATTCATACTAAATCCTTGTCATACGACACTATAGGTTTGCAAAAGTTTTATATACACACTTTAATAAGTATTCTTATGGAGAAACTTCTTGTAATCTTTTTGCTCATTTCACTATTGACTTGTACAACACCTCTGTATACAACACATCAAATAGGAACTGCCTCAATACCAGTTGTTGGTAAATACTTTAGGAACGTCACTAATAACTATGGCTATGTAAATATAAATGCATTTTATTCGTCAGAACCAGCACCCATGGGAATAGCTGATTACGGTATAGGTCCGAACGGTCCGTATGTGCTAACTACTACACAGTTCTTAGGTTATATTAACATTATAGATTTGTCAGCACAAACATTTAACGGTACTCAATTAGTTAATAACTGTGTCAGCTTCCAGCTTAATGCTGTCCTCACTTATAATCACAATGGAATAACTTATTCCCTGTGGGTTCAGAATATAGTGAGGTTTGATACAGCAAATAACGAAGTTGCATTTTTAGATAACATATGGAATTATACGCAAATATATGCTAACGCCAGCGGTCTATCGGGTAACGGACAAATAGGTATTGTTTATTATGGTTCTCATGCAGTTGAGTATTATTACGATTGGGCTAATAATTATCCAGGAAGTTTTGTAACAGTAACACTCCCTACTACGATTTTAGTGTTAGTAAATGTATCAGTAAATAGTTTAGGCCAACCGGTGATCAACTTCTGGTATAATGATGGTTATGGCTGGGTGAAATATGATACTGTAGTAGTTACAAACGTTGAAGGTGCAAGTAATGTAAAATTCATGATTAATGGTAACGAATATACCGGATGGGGAACATTTTACGATGCAGAACTGGTTTTAGGAGGAGCATATGGAGGACTTAACGCCTATGTTTACTCAGCAAATATATACATGAATCTTGAATACTGGAATGGTCATAACTTTCAAACTGTAGAAAACGCATATAATTTCGGATCAGATACTGCAGAGACTGTTCAAAACGTAGTAGTAACTTATACAGACATGCCATTTAACGGTACACTGGTAAGTCATATAACTACTGGTACCGGAAGTCTCGGAGTACTGTGGGAACAGAACAACATATTAAACTTGACTGTAGACACCGGGATAAGTAGTGGTTACATTTTAGTCTATAATATGACTTATACCTATTCACCATCATATACGCAGTTCAAAATTCCATTTAATGGTGGTGAGGCAATTTTAGCTTTAGAACCAACAAACTATGCAATTCTAGTATACAATTCTAATGGTCAGCTTATTGGAGAAGCAAACGTTTTGAGGACAGTTGGGAGTTATACTACTGATGTTACACAGTTCAACATTATCGTATCGAATACTTCAATACGCTTACATCCCAATTCCTCTGCCTTAATAGATATTACAATAAATGCGTACGGTGATGTAAAAATTAACATCCTTACTCCCACTGGTGTAACGTATAATATTGAAAATCCAATATATGTTAATGGCCAGGGGACAGATATATTAACAATATATGCTAGTCAAATACCACCGGGCACTTACCCAATTATAATTAATGCCTCACTGTTTCCAGGTTTTTATAAGATTGTAAATATTACACTGACTATTATTCCAAGATATTATTTTGTAATTTTTGAGTATAACGTAATAGGTCAACCTTTACCTCAATCTCCTCAAATAACCTTAGAATTCCCCAATCAGACAATAACAACAATATACCTTACTCCTATAACTTCCCTTAAATTACCCGCGGGGACTATTTACACAATCCAGCAGATAATTTACGGTAATAATGGAATTAGATGGGCTACAGATAATCAAACTGAAGGTGTAATAAACAGTACGTTAACAATATTCTTTGTTTACTACGAACAACTAATGGTTAATTTTGAGTATAAAGTACAAGGTGGAGTTGGTTACAGCCCTCCACAAGTTACATATTATTACTTCGGATTACCGCAAACAATTACTGCACCAAATACTGTTTGGGTAGATTATGACTCCACTTACGTATATTCTCAAACTCTCCCAAGTTCTAGTTCACAAGAACGATGGATAGCCTACTCTTATTCTGGTACAGTGACAGTACCCTCTACAATTACCATTTATTATTATAACCAATACCATATCACAGTATTATCACCTATTCCAGTTCATGCTATAATCAACGGAACAAATACTACATTAACAACAGGATGGTATGATGAGGGAACTACAGTCGAAGTGCTCAATATAACATATTATCCGACCTCTGATGAGAGATGCGTAATAGTGTCAATATCACCCTCATCTTCCTTTACGGTAAACTCATCAATAAATGTCATAATTTCAACAGTTAAACAATTCCCAGTTATAGTTTCATCACCTATCCCAGTCTATGCTGTAATTAATGGAACAAATACTACATTAACAACAGGGTGGTATAATGTTGGTTCGGTTATACGTGTAGAAAACATCACTTATTATCCCAACCCATTTACCAGATATGTAATTACGAACATTACACCTAAAGAAGTGACAGTAGAAAGCCCGTTAACTATAAAAGTCTCGACATTAGAACAGTTCTACTTAAAGCTATCATCTCCTATTCCAGTTCATGCTATAATCAACGGAACAAATACTACATTAACAACAGGATGGTATAACAAGGGGATAAAAATAGAGATTCTAAATATCACTTACTATCCCTCGTCAGAGTCAAGATACGTAATTACTCAAATATCACCTTCAGCAATGCTTATATTAAATAAACCTTATAACGTTACAATATATGCGGTATTACAGTTCTATGTATCAGTCTCATCCAAAATTCCGGTTAAGGCTTTGATTAATGGGACTGAGACTATCCTCAACTCCTCATGGATAAATGAAGGAACTAAAATAGATATAATAAACTATACTTACTATATTAACAATGAGGAAAGATGTGTAATAACAAATATATCACCTAAGTCAGTGACCGTTGAAAATCCAACAAATATTACAATAAAGACAGTTAAGCAATTCCTAGTTACAGTTAACGGAGCGTCAAATTGGTACAATAAAGAAACGAGAATCACTCTTAACGCATCAGTTCCGTTCTATCTCGTGGGTGAATACATAGGGACATATAATGTCTCACCAAGAACAGTAATAACTGTTAACGGTCCGATATATGAGAAATTAGTAGAAACTCCTAACTATCCGGTCTTAATTACCATAGCTGTTGTAATAGCCGCTGCTGTAGCAATTGCAGTAGTTTTGATGAAAAAACGTTAGAATCTTCTTTTTTATAAGACATAAATGAGAGATTTCGAGGCCTAATCTTTCGTTTAAAAATAAAATAGTAGTCCATGAAATATTTGATCACCACCTATAAATTATCTTAATTATATTCCAACATATTGAGTACGTTAACTTAACGTCTTTTTTATTGAAGATCTAAACTCTATTAACTAATAGTACAAGTAAGAAACTTCTAAAATTAAGTTATTTCTATATATTAGTGAATTGAGAATCTAAACGTATTATATAAAACACAACTATGACGATTTTACTAAATGCGGTTAAAGAAAAGAGAAAACTCATTAGAGTATAATTCCCAGAACAAAGCAAGAATAGCACTTATAGGAAAATCTTTACATTTTTAAGTTACGTTAAACAAATGTAAGATATATTGTCTTATTAACTGAAAATTCCTTGTGATTAACGAAATAAAGTAAGGAAGTAAATTCAAAATATTTATTAGTTAATGAGCAAATATTATAATTTTTTATGGTGAGGGAATTTCCTTAAACTACTACAAGAAAATCAAGGTGTTAAAAAAGTTAGAGATTAGGGATGTAGTGTTCTTATTTCAAGAAAATAGATGCTATAAAATCTGAAGAAAGAATATTTTATGGTTTATTGGAATAAATTTTTGGCCTAATAGTTATCGAAAAACCATTATCTAAAAGAATTGTTATAATGCCTCCTTTATATTTAGATCTGGGAAACTCAGCATCTATGGAGTTAATGCCTATGTTAACATAACGGGGAATATAGGATATAGCTTGCCTATCGTTTAAGATGAGAGTCCTTATATATCCTTTAGTCTGAGAAATGAATCTTATTTTAGCTTCCCCAGTATCTTTAAAGAATATGCTGTCAGCTATATTTATAGCTAATATAAGCCCTATTCCTAAAAGTATTTCCCAAATAGTTCCTAAATTGACTGAAATTCCTATAATATCTGATAACTCGGGACTAATCTTGATAATGTGGGTATTATTAAGATAAGGAATTAAAATAAATAGTGAGTGTCCAATCGAGTAAAATATTACTCCGATAAACCCTATAATACTTGCTTCTTTATTTATATTAAGGATCTTAATAAAAATTATGATAAGAGCCACTAAATCTAATATTGCTGACAGTATATTAAAATAAAATAAAAATGAATTAAGGGTTGTAATACTGTGAAGTGAAGTTAAGTAGTAATATAAAACAATAATATTTACCACCTTATTTATTATTCCAATAATTCCACCGATTATTGTAATTGATAGAATCAATGAAAAGAAAATGATGGAGATTACATCTATGAAAAGATCAATGAGATTTATATCATATAAATCTTGCTTAACATTAGAGGAATTAATCATATAAACAGATATCATAGACGTTATTGGTATAAAAATGGCTAATACTCCTGAAATCAACATATAAAAGCTAATTCTTAACATGCAAAATGGTTTATTTCTTATATTTTATAAAACTTTTAGGTTGTAAATCCTAGTTATTATTAGGTTTATTTCTATTGTTGATTGGAATAAGTAATTAAATAATTAATGTTATATCATTCTAGGATTCATGAACAAGATGGTTTAACACTCATTCTAGTTTACAGTATACTTCTAGGTTTACTAAATTCAAGTATCTTCATAGGAGACGATTATTGGGGGAGATTTCTTCTTAATCAATATGAATGATATATAGAAGATATAATAGCAACATGAGAAAACCGTTGGGATATTGGGGTAGTGATTAGGGAGTTAAAAACACTAGATTTGGAGAAAGGTTCCTTTTTCTTACTTAGGTTAGGAACAGGAGTTTTGTGATCTTAAAGACTCTTTAGTGCTCTTGGCTTAAGGTTGTGAGCCAGGAGAATATCAAGGGTGATAAAAAATATTTATTAATCTTTGGGTGGGATTAAGAAACTGTTTAAGAGAAGGAAAAAGAAGTAAAATGCTATTAGTTATTAAAATCGTACTTGTATCCTTTATGAAGTTATAACAAAGCTTATTAGTAGTATGTTAATCTAAATACTTAAATAAGTTTACAAAGAGGTTATATTATGGAGTCACAGTTACCTAAATTTATCAGAGAGCCAGAGAAGTATTCTAGGTTAAGGTTACTTGAATCCTTGCAAGAGCTCTATTTAAGTGTTGAGATGCTTAAGGCTGGTTATAGTAGGAATTCTGCGAGTAAGCTCTTTCTTTCATGGAAGGCTCTTTTAAGCTCACTCGTTGTTGCAAATTTTAACAAAATTGTGGAAAAGAAGAAGAAGGAGGGGAAGGAAGATGATGTTAAATGGTATTTAAGGATAGGATATTCTGCACCTACTACTGGTTTAATGGGAATTTCTAGAGATCTTGAAGACCTTGGGTTTAAGGGGTTAGTTACTTTAACAACTGCAATGCTAGGAATTCATAGGTATGCATATAATGGTTTAGATGAGGATATAAGCCCCTTTCATAGTCGAAATGATGCGATAATATCAATAAAGGAGTTAGTGAGGGCTGAAGTTGAAATAATAAGTTCAATGAAATTAGGAGATGAAGAAAGAGAACTTTTAGAGAAGATAAAGAAAAAATTAAATGAAATTTGAGTGTTGTATTCTTAATACATATAAATATCTAGTGGCTATGAAGCTTTTTGAGGTTTGAGTTTCTTTAGTTAGTGTAGGACCTTGTAGAATTCGTTAAATCAGAAATTTACGGTCACGAGACGATGTCCAAGATGCAAATAATTGGATAAACCTATATTTCAGTATAAAGATAATTATTCATAAAAACGTAAATTATTGAATATTTTGAATTAAACTCAATAAATCATGAAGAGTGAGCGAAAATTTAAAAATTATCATACTCATAATCATATAATTATACATTAAATTATGAAGAAACATAATAAGAAATAATTATGCTAATTTGAAACAAATTTTCAAACTCTACAATTAAACAAGACTTCTCACGTTCATTTAATCCCACACTAGTTCAAGGGAGAATAATTAACCAGCACCTTTGTCCTAATCTTTGCTGAAAGCACTTCAAGTTAAGGAAGGGCTACATAAGTGTCAGTAGTGTGATCTTTAACCTCGCTTTAATAGGTGTGCTTGTGGTTAGTTACCCTAAAAAATTATTTCCTTTTCAAAACAAACAGTACTACATCGATTATTACAACCGCCACTACTACTCCAATAATTTAAGAGACCTACGCAAATATCTGGAGGACAACAGTAAAGGGTAGCTATTGCTAGGGCGTTAGTCACTAAACCTAAACTTATCATATCAGATGAATACACTGCAAATCTTGATTAGTAGTTTAAGGAAATTCCCTTACCATAAAAAATTATAATATTTTTTCATGAACTAATAAATACTTTGAATTTACTTCCTTACTTTATTTAGTTTATCACAAAGAATTTTTCAGTTAATAGTACAATATTTCTTACATTTGTTTAACGTAACGTAAAAATGTAACGATTTTCATATAAATGCTATACTAAGAATTAGGACAAAACGCTTTTTTAGTCAAGGCTAAACAAGTTCTTATGGTAGATAATCAACTAAGGAAGTTGTTCTTAAAGGACCCAATAAAATTTGCTTTTGAGATTTACGATTCGGAAATTGATTATGAATTTACGGAGTTTAGAACGGTAAATGAAGGTTATTTAATGATTTACACAAAGTTTAACCCTCCTACGATAATACTTTATGCAGAAAATGAAGCTACAGTGACTAAATTACTTTCATTAATAAAAGAGGATAAATTCGTATTATTCATAGAACCCAGGTGGAAATATCTGCTAAACTTCTCTAACATGAGGATATATCCAGAACTCTTGATGATTTGTAATTCTCCCAATGTGTTTAGAAGAGAAGATGTAAGGAGACTTACAGTTGAAGATTCTGATAAGATAATTGAGTTTTATGGAAAAGATAGAGGAAATCTCATAGTACAAATGTTAAGGAATAATAAAACAACGGTTTACGGTTTATTTCTGGGTAACAGATTGGTCTCAGCCGCTTACACCTGGATTGAAACTAGGGACGTAGGCATTATAGGAGGAGTTTTAACCAGAGAAGAGTTTAGGAATAGAGGCTTTGCATCTTCAGTAGTATCTCAACTTACTGAAGATATAGTTAAAAGAGGTAAGATTGCATCCCTCTACGTTAGGGAGGATAATACTCCAGCAATCCATGTTTATAAAAAGATTGGATTTATCGAATATTGGAAAAGGTTATGGGTATCTGTAAATACTGACACTAGACCACTATAATAGAACCCCATTCTAGAATAATAAGTAATGTAATATTAATAGAACTTTAATAGAGACCATAGTAAAGTTAATAAATTAATACGTGAAATTATAAATATGTTAAGAATTGTTGGAATTTTAGTTTTAATTTTACTAATGATCTCTGGAATAGTAAGTATAGCCCAACAATCAGAGCAATTGTATTACATTCAAACATCATCTCCAATATACTCAATAGTTCCAGGATCAGTATTCGTACAACCGTTAAATACTTCTACGGAGCTTTATATAGCAGTTTTGCTAAACTTCACTAATGTATCATCATTACTTAATTATCTTAATGAGATATATCTTTCACCCTCACTATTTCATAAATGGCTAAGTCCACAGCAATTTAGGGAGTATTACTATCCTTCTCAAAGTTATATCAACTCCTTAGTTGTTTATCTAGAGTCATATGGATTACATTATGATGGACAATACGGTTTAGCCCTAGTCTTTAACGGAAATGTAGGAGAAATTGAAAAAGCATTTAATACATATATAAATATCTATTACTATCCGTTTAAGGACCTATATTGGTTTGGACAAATAGGGATAACCGATATAGGACCATTCTATTACTTCTCTAATAACGTTACTCCGTCCCTGCCTTATAATGTTGGCAAATATGTTTTAGGAATTGTGGGAATAGATAGCTTAGATCCTAAAGTAGTAAGTTTAATTAAACAAGACGCTTGGAAATTAAACATAACCAGAGTAGGACAAGGGTTAATATCTAAAGTTGTAATTTCGCCACTAACGATACAACAGTATTTCAACTTCACTTTAGCTTATGAGCATGGCTTGAACGGTAAAGGGAGTGATATTGCAATTGAAGGAGTACCAGAATGTTATGTTAATGTTTCAGACATTTATGCATTTTGGAAATTGTATAACATTCCAAGAACTGGGAGTTTAGAGGTAATAATGTTTGGTAATGATACTTCTGGTGGACAATCTGCTGAGAATGAGTTAGATGCTGAGTGGAGTGGAGCATTTTCCCCTGGAGCGAATGTAACAATAGTTTTCAGTGATGGTTATGTAGGTGGTGTGAACCTAGTGGGTAATTTGCTCAATTATTGGTACGAGTATTATTATATGGTAAACTATCTATACCCTAACGTAATCTCAATATCTGTTAGTGTTCCAGAATCATATTTAGCAGCTTACTATCCCGCAATGTTAGATTTAATACATAATATGATGTTACAAGCTGCTGCTGAGGGAATAAGCGTGTTAGCCGCTTCTGGTGATTGGGGATTTGAAAGCGATCATCCGCCACCTAACTTCAGAATCGGTACATATAATACTATCTGGTATCCAGAAAGCGATCCCTATGTAACTTCTGTGGGTGGAATATTCATTAATGCGTCATCTAACGGAAGTATTGTTAGCTTCTCTGGTTGGGATTATAGTACTGGCGGATATAGCGTAGTATTCCCAGCACAATATTACGAGTTAACATCGTTAATTCCATTTACACCTACTTATGCTAGAACATATCCAGACATTGCGTTTGTATCAGCTGGAGGGTATAATATCCCAGAGTTTGGATTTGGATTACCGTTAATTTTTGAGGGACAACTATTTCTATGGTATGGTACTAGCGGTGCTGCTCCAATGACTGCTGCCATGGTATCATTACCTGGTGTTAGATTTGGTGCATTGAACTACGCACTTTATCATATATCCTATAATGGGATAGTAGTTTCACCTATTGGAACATTCCAAGGCTTAGTTGCATGGATTCCAGTAACTTCTGGGAATAATCCAACACCAGCTCATTACGGATGGAATTATGTTACTGGACCAGGAACTTATGATGCATATGCTATGGTCTACGATCTTCTATTATACTCTGATTATTCAGCTTAAGATAAATTTTTTATCTACCTTTTTCTTACATGCTTCCATTTTATTGTGATTGATATTGAAACTTAGATTTGTTAAACTTTACTGCAGTTTAAGGATATTTCCTTACCATAAAAAGTTATGAAATTTGTTCGTGAGTTATGAAATATTTCAAAATTAAACCTCTTATTATTGTTGCCTATTCATAAAAAATTTTCAGTTACTAAACGATTTTCCATAGTCTATTTTTAACGTAATATGTAAATATAATTTTTCTATAAATTATCCTAGAATATAAAATCCTTAGTGTGTATAGGTATTGGGTTTCACACCTTTTTATACTCTACACACTTTATTAAATAGCCTTAACAAAGAGGTATTATTTACAAGAAGTAGGTTTTGTACTCTCTTTGAATTTATGAATTATATTTGATCATTAGTTTAAAAGGAAACAATAAATCTTCAAATTACACGGAAATGTTTAGAAGAGACCTTGACCTTTAAAATCTCAGAAAGTATAATAAGTTTCATTTTATATCTGAGAGCCCTTTAAAAATCTAAAGTTCAATTTTTTAATAAGAAAATTTTTTAATACGACACTACTACATATTCGTCATTGAAGCCACTAAGAACTTATGCCGTGCTAAATAATCTTGCATCAAGTTTAATAAATCCCTTTATCTCGTTTTTTACAGCATCTTACGGAATTACTGGAGTTTTATTAGCAATTGTATCTTCAGCAAATACCACATTTCCTGGTGTAGTTCAATTTATTTTAGCAAAGATTTTCATAAGGGCTAAGAGAATAATAGAAGTTGGCGAATTCTTGACTGGTCTTCTCTGGTTATTAATAGGTTCTTTAGCAGTCTTTAACTCAATTTTTGTAATTCTTTATGTAGTAATAACAGTCTGTTTCGGAGTAGCTGACTTTGGCTGGTTATTGATTTTAGATAAGGTTAGCGAAACTAGAAGAGGGAGAATGTTAGCTTATTATTCTTTTTACGCTACAGTTGGAGGTTTTATTGCAACATTAATAACAGGGTTCATAGTTAGGGATAACCTTTATATGATGAGATATTTCTTTATAATTTCCGGCTTAATTTATATTATAAACTCCTTTATTATTTCTAAATCAGATGTTGATGCAGAATATAAAGGCGGTAAAATTACTTTGACTAGAAACTCAGAAATAAAGAAATTATTTGTAATAACATTTATATTTACTTTCATATGGTCAATGGCATGGCCCTTATTCCCTTTAGCACAAGTTTATAAGTTTCACATGAACGAGTTACAAATTGCAATTATCGAGTTAATTAGTGGAATTTCAACTCTTTCTTTACAGAGAGTAATTGGAAGGCTAGTGGATAAATCAAAAAGGCTAGTTATGTTTTTAGGAAGATTAGGATTAGCTACTTTTCCCCTATCTTATGGTTTAGCAACATCAGTTTATCAAATTTACTTAGCCTATATTATATCTGGTTTTACAAACTCAGCCTCGATTTCTTATACAGCATTCCTTTTTGATAATTCAAGTTACAATGAAAAAAGGGTTAATATTGCACTTTATAATATGATAACAGGTATTTCAGCTTTTTCTGGTTCTATATTTTCCAGCTTCCTTTTGGGAGTTCTCTTAACCAAAATGAACTTAATAATGGCTGTAAATTTAATGTTAATTTCAATTGGTATTCTCAGAATTATATCTTCCTTATTATATCTTAAAATAAAGGAAAATATAAGGAGGTAAAAATATACGTGTGGGAATTACTATTTTCTTCATGGTAACTTATACTGATAAAGATAAACTCACATCTGGTGTGCCTTTAGGAGGAATTGGTGCTGGAAAAATAGAAATTGATAACAGAGCCAGAATTGTGAACGTTACAATTGCAAACAATTGGATAAATCCAATTAAGGAACTTAAGAACTTTTTCATCTATATAAAACCTGAAGAAGGAGAAGGTTTCGTATTACAAAAAGGATTATCATTATTTCCTCAAGTGGAGCAAATTGTATATGAAGGACTTTACCCCTTTGTCTTCCTTAGGGGAAGAAGGAAAGGTATTGAAGTTAATCTTACTGCTTTTTCTTCACTCATACCCCACGATATAAGAAACTCAACTCTACCAGCAGTAGGATTCAAAATAAGCGTTAACGGAAGTAAGAGAGGTTATATAGCAATTTCTATGCCAAATATAGTTGGTAGTACTAAAATTGGGAGAATAAATGAAAGGGTGAAAAATGGGGTTATTTTTAAGAATATGAAGGCTAATGATTATGATCCTGCAAAAGGAGATATAACTTTAATCTCGGAAGAAGTTGACAGAGTGATTGTTCAATATGATGCTGATGAAATAATTACTGATTTAGATAAAGTGAAAGATAACCCTCATGAAGTAACTGGTTTGAGAGAAATACCAGCCAGTATTCTCTTTGCTACATATGAGAAAGAAGTAAAGTTTGTCTTCTCATGGTATTTCATTGGTAAGCATGTTTTCTATCCTTATGGACATTATTATCATAATTTCTTTAGCAACTCCTTAGAAGTAGCGAAATATTTTCTAGAAAACTTTGATTATCTAGAAAGAAAGACAAGAGAGTGGCAAGATAAAATAGGTTTTGATAGTTGGTTGAAAGATGCTTTAATTAACTCTGCTTATATTCTTTCTACTAGCACTTGGTTAGATGAAAAGGGGAGATTTAGCATATTTGAAGCTCCTACTAATTTTCCCTATCAAGGAACAATAGGGACATGTTATGAATTTGGCTCACTTCCAATACTCTCCTTCTTTCCAGAACTGGATAAATCCTTCCTGAATTTGCTTACCGCCTATATAAGGGAAGACGGATATGTTCCCCATGATTTAGGTTATTGTTCTTTAGATTCACCAACTGATGGAACAACCGCACCACCAAAATGGAAAGACTTAAACCCAACTTACATTCTGCTAATCTACAGATACTATAAACTCACGGGAGACATAGAATTCCTTAAATCAGTCTACGATAAGGTGAAAAAAGCTTTTGAATGGGAGCTTAAATTTTCTAGATACGGTCTAGAAGGTAAAATGGACAGTGCATTTGATGTAACACCAATAAAGGGGATTAATAGTTATACATTGTCGCTATATATAGCTTCGCTTTTTGCAATGAGAGAGATCAGCAAAACTGCTGGTGATAATTTAAACCTAGACGAGCAGATAAAGGAAGCTAAAGAAGCGTTTGAGAAAATGTTTAATGGTAAATATTTTATTGCTTGGGAAGGGATGGAGGATGCTGTATTTCTTGCACAAGTTTTTGGTGAGTGGTGGACAACTTTACTTGGTTTAGAACCTATAGCTGATGAAGAGAAAATAAAGTCAGCGTTAAGGTGGATAATAAAAGTTAATGGTAATGCGTCAAAATACTGCACTCCCAACTTAGTTAAAGAAGACGGTAAAGTTGTTTCACTTTCTCCTCAGACTTATTCTTCATGGCCTAGATTAGTCTTTGCAATTTGTTGGCTCTCAATAGAAAAAGGCATTTCTGAAGGTCTACAGTTATGTGAGAAAGAATGGCAAAACTTAGTTTCCAAAGGTCTTGTTTGGGATCAACCATCAAGAATAAATTCATTTAACGGTTTACCAGATCCAGTTGTAAGTTATTTAGACCACTATATAGGTAGTCCCTCTCTGTGGTCTTTTATTGTGAAAAAGCTTATAAATGCAGAGAAAGAGAATAAGGAACATGAAGCAATGTCCTAAATGTGGATATATGAATCCAGATGATGCAAAATTTTGTATGAATTGTGGTTCTCCATTTCCTAAAAAGAGAAGACTACTCCCAATAATTATTGGAGTTGTAATAGCTATAGCAATAATTGCTTCAGTTCCAATTGTCCTCGCAATTATGAATTCATCACCAGTAGTCCTTTCAGCATCTACTGTTCAATCAACATTAGGAGGTAAATGGTCTGTAGTAACTAATGAAACTTATATAGCTAAATATCCAGTGAAACAAATAACTATCGAATATGCTAACGGTACTAATGTTACAGTTCCATACCCACATCAAATAAAGACATATATTCATGAAGTGCTAGTAGGAAAAGTAAATTCAACTAATGTAACTATAATAGTCAAAGTAATAATTTATACTTCAAACATAACTATGTTCCATCATATGTTAGGTTTCGGTTTTCAATTTAATAATAATCAGTTTTATACTGATATAACAACATACGATGGATACAATATATTTTATGTTTCTTCAACGTTTCCCTATCCTCATACCTTCGTAACTGCTGTAAAGGGTAATGAGCTAATACAGATAAAAATCTCAGGTTATTCTGCGTCATTACAACAAGTTGAGTCCCTAATATCTGATATTAGCTGATGATCTAAATTTTATTTTTTACGTGTTAAATAAATAGTTTTAAAATTTATTTTCTAGTTTCTCCGTTTAAATCTATTTCATTTTTGTTTTAACATAGAGATTTTTTAATTAAACTAAAATTCAAGAGAAAGACTTATAAACATCAGTTAGGAATTTATTATGATAGATATGGCCCTAACTATAACTGATACCGCAATATTGCTTATTGTAGTAATTTTACTCTTCTTTGGAGCCTCAAAGTTACCAGAGGTTTTCAGATCCTTAGGAAGGGCTACTGGCGAATTTAAGAAAGGGCAGCTTGAGGCAGAATTGGAATTAGCACAAATGCAACAACAATTATCTCAACAAAATAAGAGTGATGAGTTAGCCAAAAAGATTGAGGAATTACAAAAACAAATTGAAGAACTAAAGAAACAACAGCAACAGCAACAAAGCAAATAATTTTTTCTTAGTCATTTGGTTTTTACTATAATACGAGTTTTTCCTATAATATGTAATTTCATATATGTATACCTATAATGTTCATTTAAAAAGCATTGCAGACAGTAAATATAGATAAGAGGAGTTATGTCTATTAAAAAAGGAACATAATACTTGGTAAAATTGTGCACATAATTAAACTTCTTTAAATATTCCCACATCTCCTTCTTCATTAAACTTTACATAGAATTTATATTCTTTTTCTCCTAACTTAGCAACACAAGTTCTTCCTGTATAATAATTACCATTAATTATTAATTCATCTATTTTACTCCATCCGGTCCTTTTCTTAACTTCATTAATCATATTCTTAAATTCTAATGCACAAAAATCACAGCAGAAGAACAATCTATCACCATCAATCTCTTCATAATACTCTCCCCAAGTAGCTCCGCATAATGCACATCCAGTTTCTTTACTTCCAGCTTCTTTTCCATTTACTATTATCTTCATTTTATGATCACCCTCATAAGTTGTGGTTCTAATTCAATTCCCCTTTCCAATCTAGCAAATAAATACTTAGAAAAAGCATCAAATGATTTTAACACATTTACTTGAATCTCTTCCTCCATTCCTTTTGCGTATTTTTCAACTAAGTATAAAGCCTCTCCAGCATGTGAAACATCAGCCTCATACCCCTCTCTCAAAAAATCCTTAACCGCTTGAGGGTATTCGTTAGACACTAATATTTGTGGGTCAAAATAGTGTAGTTTTGCCCCATAATTTCTCAAACTACGATCTGCAACTAACTCTAAACTATGCATACTAGCCATAGTAATTAACCAATGTTTTTCCTCAGCAATCCTTCTCCAAGTGTTAATTGCAAATTGAGTATCTGGTAATGGTTGCGTATTAAGGATTTTCTCTCTTGGCATTCCTAGTGATTCTCCCATTCTTAGTAGAAGCTCATAATGAGATGGTCTTCCCTTATATCCTATAAATTCAACAGCTATGTTTTCTAACTCGTATTCAACTACTTCATCTTTGTCAGTTTTAAATACAATAGAAGAAAGTACCTTAACCCAATTCTTTAAGAAGTGTTGATGTTCTATAACATATCCTAAAAGAACACCTCTAGTTGGTTTTTGCATTGCTAATATGAAGGGATGAGGATTCTCTCCATAGAACTTCTCAATAAACCTTTTTCTTATCCACATTCCTAAGCCTTCTGGAGTTGAGAAATAATCCTCTAATTTGTTTGCTAACTCTTCTTTACTAAGCCTCTTTATACTCAGATTTCTGTTCAGCCACATAACATGAGATTTATCACTCCTCTTATTAGCCATTAGATCTATATGTTCTGCAACATCATACCAGCTGTTAAATTTAATTTCACATGAAGGACAGATTGGCATATATTAATATATTTATTTATGTTAATAAACATGGTTTCAAAAAACTATTAAGTTGAGAGGAAAATTCTTCCATCCCTCTTCTCGTTAAACAATTCTTGTAAGGCTTCTTTACCCTCTTCAAGTTTGTAAGTTTTGTGAGTTTTTACTTTACAATCTTTACATAATTCAAGTAGTTCAACGAAATCCTTCCTATTCCCCCTGTTAACTCCCAATATCGAGATGTGTTTAGAATAAAGTTCAGATAGATTTAAGCTGACCTCAGCACCTAAAAGAGTCCCAAAAGTTACTATTCTTCCCTTCACACCAACAACAGAAAATCCCTTATTCCATAACTTCCCTCCTAAGGAATCAATTACAACATCAGCCATTTTTCCGTTAGTAAACTCTTTCACTTTCTCTTCAACTTCATCATATCCAACAACTAGATCTGCACCGAAATCCTTTAACCAACTCTTCCTACTTACAGCAATAACTTTAGCACCAAATTTCTTACCTAATTGTACCGCAAACATTCCAGTATTTCCGGATGCTCCAAAAACTACTAAAACCTCTCCAGGCTTTAAATTAGCCTCTTTTAATGCATGATAAGCAGTTAAAGCTGAAACAGTCATACTACTTCCTAACTCCCATGAAAACTCACTAGGTAATTTAAACACATACTTTTCCTCAACTGCAATATATTCAGCCCAGCCACCATTAGCATCTACTCCTATCCTTCCACCATTTCTACATAGAGTTTCATAACCAATCATACACATATCGCAAGTACCGTCAAATATTCTACCGTAGATTGTAACTCTATCACCAGGTTTAACCTTAGTTACTCTTTCACCTACTTTTTCAACTTCTCCAGCAAACTCTACACCCGGTATATGAGGAAGTGGTTTTACATTAAGCCGTGTTACAGTATAATAATCTACTGGATTTACTCCAGCATATCTTACCCTAATTAGAACTTCGTTTGGACCTATTTTTGGGTCTTCATAATCCGTATACTTAAGGTTTTCTATTCCGCTTTTATCAAAAACTAATGCCTTCACACTTTTGTTTTATTTCGAACAATAAAATGTTTAACTGAAGAGTAATCTACGCTTTACCCAGATAACCTTGTATTCGTGATATGGAGTTTCTTGTGAGACTTCACTTATTACATCTTCAATTTCTTCTTTAGGTATTTTTCTTTCGCATTTCAAACGTACTTCAGCGTATTCTTCATTAAAGTTAGGAATAATTTGGATATCAGTTACTCCTTTTAATGTTGATAGAGCTTTATACACTTTTCTAACGCAGTTCTCGCAGTATATACCAGATACTTTAAAGCTAATTTCTTGCATAATACTACTATCTCAAGAATAATTATAAACTTTCTTTTTTATATTTTATAAATCAATTTTTATGCCGTTAGGAGAAATTAAGTTTTTTAAACAACTGTTAAGAGGTTCTGATAGATACGCTGATTCTTCTATTATGAATCTCTTCTTTTATTCTCGTAGCTAATATAGAAACTAAAACAGTTGTCCCCATAGATACTAAAAATGAGTATTCAAAAGCTAATCTCGAAGGAATAAAAGCAAACATCGGAATGTTATTTATATAACCTTCAAACAGCGGTGTTTTAAAAGTATCTTCTAACGATCCAACTACTATTGGACCTAAAGTATTTCCCATTAATCTCATTGCAGTATTAGTACCAGTTAAAGTACTCATTCTTTCTCTATCTGAAGAGGCTATAAGTAAAGTCACTCTAGTCACATTCATTCCAGAAATAAAAAACAAAATTAAAGCCAAGAAACCCATGAGTTCTATTATTGAAACTTTAATAGAAATAATATACGAAAGGAGAAGAAGAAGGAAAGATGAGATCGAAGAGGACAGCAATATTACTTTCTTATAACCAACTTTTGTTACTAAACTTCCAAAAAATGGTCCGGCTACTAGCATTATTAATGCAATAGGTGCTATAGTTTCACCTGTCTGTAGAATATCCATTCCATAACCAACCGGACTAGGAAGTTCAAAAATAAATACTAGGGATTGAAACGTGAGAAATAAACCGAAACCTGTTATAAATGATGAGATGAGTGGAACTGCAATATTAGGATTCTTGAAATCCTGAGGATTTATCACAGGATTATCAGTTTTGCTTATATGTAATGAGAAGATGTAGAAAAGAAGGAAAGAAATTGCAAGTGATGTAAAAAATTGTGAAGATAACCAGCCCCATGTAGGTGCTTCAGTTAGTCCAACACCTAAGACTAAGAAGGATAAGGAGAGAAGAATAATCCCCACTGTATCTAACTCCCTGCTTATAATTTTGCTTTCGGAAGAAGGTAATACTACATAAGCTATAACAGTTGATAAGAGTAAGAAGGGAATTGCTGTTTCATACGCAAATTCCCATGAGAAATACTGTGAGATATAACTCCCAATTGGGATCGCTATTGCAGCACCTACTGCAAAAGTTGATGCAATGATTCCTTGAGCTATTGGCAGTTCTCTATCTGGTATTCTTTCTCGTAATATGGTATAAGCTATTGGGTTTATGCTTAAACCTATTCCTTGTATGCTTCTTGAAAGAATAAGGATAGGATAATTGGGTGAGATCGCAGATAGAAATACGCTAAACGTGTACGCAATAAGAATAATGACTAGGACTTTCTTCCTTCCGTAATTATCAGCTAATTTTCCAAGAAAAGGAGCAAGAGCCATTCCTGCTAATGTCTCTGAAGATAATATCCATGAGGCTTCTGATGATGTTATTGAAAATTGGTTCTCTATTTCTGGTAAGGAAGGCAAAATCACCATTTCTACATACATTGTCATTATAGTTATAAACGCAAGAATTGGGACATATCTTAAAAAAGTCCTCTCCATTAAAGATATATCTACATTAAACTACTAAACCTTTACTCTTGATTTGGAGAAATAGTATTAATATTATCTATGAATATAAGTATGAAATTAAACAGTAATATAAATATTAGGCGCAATGTACTAACATACATTTATCATTTAATCGTAAATATATAAAAACTATTTAGTCATTATAATAATTTTTTAGATATTTATTAAACACATTGTAATAAAGCTTATTATATCTATTTTCGTCATTTAAAATATGGTATCCCTGATTATATTATCTGTTCTTGCGAGTATAATGGTAATGGCAATAATTGCTACACTAATTTTTGCTATAAATGGAAGAAGTTATACCAGAGTATTCTTCGTATACTTCATTTTAGGTATGATGATGCTCATGTTAGTTGGTGCTGTACTTTATCTGCTTTCTCCTTCTCAAGAATCATTGGAAATAGCGTTTGGAATAAACATGATTTACATGATTATCGTTCTAGCATATTATTTTATGATCGCGGAAGATATCTCAAATAGAGTAATTAATAACTTAAAACTTCACTCAGTAGCATTAGGCATATTAGTTGTTATAAATGAGATCCTTATGGGTACTACTTTTACATTAGCACAATACGGAAGAGGACTTTTTACTACAGCTTTATCTTCAGTTTATTATTCTGTGAATAGTTTATGGTTTTTCTATCCAATGATGGTTGAAATGTTAGGTCTTTATCTTTATCATTTTATTAGGGGTGACATATTCAAAAATCTATTCGCGTTAATAGGCGTAGCTACCTTTCCTCCAACTATATTCAGTTTTTACGAATGGGTTTACACGAGTATAGGATTTTCCGTTATTTTCTCATTAATAGGAATTTTAAACTCTGATAAAACTTGGAAGATAATTTATGGCTTATTAGCATCAACTACACTCCTAGTTTTTATTTCTCCGTATCCTTATGATGCAATGGTAATAATTTCCATGATTTTCTATTATTCTAAAACAATAACTTTAGGAGCTAAAACAATATCATAAATTACAATAACTATTTTCTTTATTTACCTTTTTAATTATGCAAAAGATTATCTAAATAGTAGATAATATCTTTAAAATTGATTATAAGGTATAGTTTAGTTATTAAGAATTGAAAGAGTATGTTCAATTTTAGTTTTACGCCAAGTCGTAATTTTATAAAATGAATTTCATAAAATTATAGTGAGCTGTATTCCACCTACAACATGATCATGTTTTTATTTATCAGAAATTAAAAAAATTATTCCTAAGATTTGCAATGTTTACATTAAGCTCCAAACTTATTAAATTTCTATGTAACTGCAAAATTTAACGTTAAAGACCTTAAAACTAAAGAAAAACACTAACATGTGCTAAAGCTAATAAACCCTACATGGTTAATTTTTTATAATATATTGATAAAACAACTAAGAAAGGGGTGTTTTTGGTTGATTAGTGTTGGTTTTTATTATAGGGTTAAGAGGGGTTTTGAGGGTGAGTTTGAGAGGAAGTTTGGTGAGGTTGTTTCTTTTTTGTCTAGTTTTAAGGGTTTTAGGGGTGCTAGGCTTTATAGGAGTGTTGATGATCCTTCTGAGTATTTGATTTATAGTGAGTGGGATGATTTGGAGTCTTATAAGAATTTTATTAATAGTACTGCTTATAGGGAGACTGTTGAGTATGGTAAAAGTATTATTGAGGGTAGACCAACACACAAAGTATTCCAACAAATAAACACATAAAAAATTAATCTATAATAGGTTTTTTCCTATCCAGACCATATCTTTTATTAATTCTTTAACTTGCATCAAGTAATAGTTACTATTTTCATCAGATATTATCAGATGCCGAAGATTATGCTGTAGCATCACGCTAACTGCTTTATTTATTTTATCATTGATAGAAAGTATAGGTACTTTTCTTGGCTTTATTTTTTCGTCTTCTCTACTCCCATTTCCGATCATTTTGATAGCATCTCTAATAGTGAAGATACCTACTTTTTCTTCTTGTACAATAAGTGCTTTAACTTTTTCTCTATTCATTATTTGTAACGCGTCTATGAGAGTAGTATTTTCATCAACTACTATGTGTTTAAAATCTTTTACCACATCTCTTATAGATTCTGTACCCTTAAATGGCAATAATTTAGTATTTATTATATCCGTTACACTAATACCCCTTAAACAGTCCCTTATAGATAACATTCCAATAATCTCTCCCTTGACAGATATTACCGGTAGATGCCCTATGTCTTTCTCAAGCATTATCTTTATGGCATCAAATACTGTCTCTTTCTCCGTTACAGTTATAGCAGGATTTTCAAAATTAGATATATCATCCTTTCTATTTAGATAAAGCTTCACTACATCACTCTCTGTGATAATGTTAAGCTTTCCTTTCTTGTAGAATGGTAAAGAAGCTATATTAAAATTACTCATTATCTTAGCTACTTCATATATTCTCTCGTTTCCGTTACACATAATTACTGGTTTATTCATATACCTTGTTACCCTACTTACCGTTATCTTTGCCCTTTTACTGACTTCCGTAGGATCGGATATTACTATTATGCATGAATATGGGCAAACTCTTTCACATGCACCACAGCCCGTGCAGTCCCAAGGTCTTACTACTTTAGCTATTCTATCAACTTCATCCACCTCTATACATTTTGCTAATGCACATGCTTTTTCACACATAAAACAACCAACACATCTATCAGCATCAATTATAACTATAGGTTCCACAATCTCACCTCAGAATGGTGGTTGTGCTTGTAATGGGTTATAAATTAGATTTCCTAAATACTTATTGTAGAACGGCAGAGATGGTGAAGCTGGACTACACATCCAATATGTTATTAAAATGAACGAAATTCCTAACACTAATATTGGAACATAATAATATTTCCTAGGAATTTCGTCAACTTCTGATAATGTCTTAGAAGCCCTTAAAGATAAGTAAATGCCAAATACGTTTACAGCTTCCATGACTAACATTACCCACCATTCAGCAGTTGCTTCAATAGGGTTACTTCCCAGAATTTGAAGTACATGTCCCCAAAATGTTGAATATATTTGAGAATTATGGATTCCAATCCCAACTGGATTTGTAATTTCGTTAAGAATCAATAACGCTCCTCCAAGTAATTTTGGCAAATTCCTCGTCAGAATAGTTGCTGCAAATAATGGTATTAGTGAGTAAGATATCGATGTAAAAGCTAACCTATACTTCTTAGTGAGCTTAGCAATTGGGATAACTACTAGGAACGGTACTGAATTTAGAAACGCGTAATCAAGGGGATTTGGATAACCAGAAGTACTCCAACCATATTTACTTAGTCCGGGTCCGAGAGATTGAGCAATATTTATCCATCCTGTAACAGTGTTTAGCCAAGAATCTATCATAGAGTATAATGGTAAGCATTAAAGAACTGAAAGAATACGACTCCTAAAAGTATTAATACAGACACTGCTATATCGTATCTTTTCCTAGTAGTAAACAATCCATCTAACCATGGAAACCTCTTTACTGGCCAATCTATATTTCCATGAGGACAAGCCTTATAGCAATCACTAGCTAATCCGCAGAATGGTGAGGAGGAAACGCTTACTGGTGATGCAAACCATGGGCATCCATGAGTCTTATCATTTCCCTTCATGCAATCCTTAGTAGTACATTTTTTACAAACGTTAGGATCTTTTGCGGTAAAAGTTCCTAATGGTGATATCATTGTATTTATAGCTAAAGGTGCGCTTAATGGGCAAATAGTTCTACAGAATGTTCTATCTTGAAAGAGAAGAGCTATAGCTAATTCTAATATTGCAATATAAATTAAAACTACTGAAGTCAATAATGGAACTCCAGGTCCGCCAATACCATAAAATTCTTCAACCCATGTTAAAACAGAAAAGCCTATTGCAGAATATAATATTGTTGAATATTTTATGGGCCACCTTAACTTTAAACCTAACTTATTCTTTATATATTTCCAAGGATGTCTTCTTTGCACCCATTCTGCTTGACCACTAAATGGGCAAGTTTGGCACCATACTCTACCGTTTGCTATCCACGTCAGTAACCAAAGTAGTGGAAACCAAAAGAACCAGCTAATGTCTGGAGCGAAATTAATTAGACTTAATCCTACCTCGTTAAGTTTTTGATTACCTATAAGTCCAGCTACCATAACTACATAAAATATAAGGAATGATGGCAAAATTATTAGGAAGTGTGCCCAATTCTTTTTAAATAATTTAGAAATTAAAGCGGAGGAAAACATAGACTGTTTGTGTTCGCATCTTGTTTGTATAACTCTCTTTCTTGGTGATTCTACATAAATCCATTCATTATTTGGTTTTTTATGGATTTTATCAATAATTAAATTAGTTAGTAATACTGTGATAAAAGTAGTGAAAAATAATAAATTAAATTCTACTAAAAAGATATTCTTTGTTACAGTGCCTAACCAAAGTAGAGCTCCAGATACTATTGAAGCTAATAAAAAACCCAGATTTAATTTCGAATTAAAATCTGTAATTTCTATTTCTTTATACCTATAGCTAACTACTTCCATATTTTCACCCATTTTTGCACACAAGTATACACATTTATAGTCAAAGTATTTATCATAAATACTCCTTTAAAAATTTTTTGGTAAAAATTGCATTTAAATATAATTACACGCTAAACTATAATTATAATCATAAAAAGAATTATGAGAGAATTTTTCTAACGATTATAAAGTATAAAGGGTATGAACTTGTTATTGAAATTTTAGAAATATATTTCCCTTTCAATTTTACATTTACGCCATGTCGTAATTTTATAAAATGAATTTCATAAATATAGGTTTGTTGATTATGACCGCTTTATAACTTTCTAAGAATTAATAACGTCGAAATAAATAAGTTCTAATTAAAGAATAAAGTAAGAAACTTGATTAATATATTTAACTATAAGGCGGACGAGAGATAAAAAAGTATTTTATCTTATTGTTACTGATATTGTAGTTCCATCACTTAATTCTATTACATAACTTCCAGAAGATAAACCTGTAGTTGGTATTAAAATTTTTTCATAACCTATGTATATCTCGTAACTTCTTTGAAAACCATTAATAACACTACCATTAGGCAAAGGTACTGGGACTTGGACATAATATACCGGAACTTCAGAGAAAGTTGAGTTAGATATTGAGGTTATTTGTAAGTTTTGTACATCTACGTTGTCTATATAAAGCATAATTCCAGTAATATTCTCCTTTTTAACTATCCCATTAGCTGGATTATATATATAAACTGTGAAAGTGCCGTAAGTATAATTATAATTACTTGATTGAGAAGAGATAATACTAAAAGCAAAACTTCGATCAAAAATAAAGAGCGAGAAAAGCACAGCAATTATACCAATAGCGACAAGAAAAATTATTACCTTTTTATTAATTTTCATTTAACCACCGATTTTCATTTATTACTTTCACGTGTAAATAAACTTCCTGCTAAGATTAAAATTAACCCTATTAAAGCAAGAAATTCTCCTGCGTAATCCATTCCGCCTGGTATATAGTAGAATGCCGCTGGATTTGGTTTAAGTAAGCTGAAGGAATACATAACCTCTAATCCTATCGATATAGCTGTTAATATACCACCTACTAATATTAGCCCCCACATTTTTACATTCATATCAGATCGAATTATATTTTATCAATTGCACATATAAACTTTACTATATTTCTTAGCAATATTTAATAATTATAAAATTTATAAAAAGTGTAGAAGCATCATACTGCATAAGAATAAAAGTGTACAAAAAATCCTAGTGTACGTTATTGTTACAGTGTTTTAATTCTGGTAAGGTGTTTACAAATTCCCTTAACTTCTCGATATCTATCTGTTTTAATCTCCTTCTTACTGTACTAGCTGAGGGTACATCAATTTTTTGTTTTCTTAGTTCTCTTACGGCATTCTCTATTGATTGATTATCAATTAGAGCTTTAAGCACAACCAAAAGGATTTCCTTTTTACTATAGAATGATTGTCTAGCGAAAGATGGAAATAAATTCACTAATTTATCAGAATAATTGGCTATAATTTCCTCTAATTTAGATATTTTAGCCTCACTCATTTCAATTTCATAGTAACTACTGAACCCTGATTTATAAGCTTTTCTTTATTTTCAATTATCTGAGAGAAATTATTTCTTAAAAAGATAGTAGTAAGTGAATTCCGAATTCAGACAATTTATAGGTATTTACTTTTTAAAAAATCTTTTATGTATAAAAAATTCCATAAATCAAAAATAATAAAAAATTAAGGGTTGCCCTACTTTTATTAAATTTTGTGAAAATAAAAATCTTAGAAAAAGATACTTATAAATCACATGTATCAATTAATTCTCAGTAGGAGGAGCTATGGCATCAGTGGAGGAACTAAAAAGGCAAGATATGGAAAGACTCGCTGAATGGGCAATGGAATATAAAAGAGTACAAGAAAGAGAGGCAAAAAGGAACGTATTTCTAAAAGTGTTGTATACTGAGGATTATAGATTTCTATCATTAAAACTAGCAATAGCTGCTTTAGTCTGGTTCTTCATAGGAGGGGCCTTTGCATTAATGTTAAGGTCACAGGCTGGATTGGCATCAACTGGAATTCCAATGGTGGTCTCACCATCCTATTATTTCCAAGCCATGACTAATCACGTAATGGACATGATATTTGGAATGGTTTTCACATTTGTATTCGCATTGTCTTTCTACATGATACCAGCATTAAATGGAACCAGACTTGTAAAATGGCCTAAAATCGCTAATGCTGGTTTCTGGCTAAATAATTTTGCCTTACTAATGATGAATTTAGGAGGAGTACAAAATCAATATCTGTTCACATTCTTAAATCCATTAAAAGCTTCTCCCACATGGTACATTGGTTATGGTTTAATGGTAGTAGCAGAATGGATGGAGATTGCTTCTGTTCTAGGGACATCGTTTATCGGTAGGGTTAAAGGCAAACTAGTACCTACAGCTATAGGTTTCATAGTAATGGATATGATAATGATGGCCTTGGCTAATGTATCTGTATTTATTGCCGATATGTGGTCATTATTCTCTCCTATAGGAGGATTAGGTATAAACTTCTTCGGTGTTCCTAATGCAGAAGTATGGAAGGGATTATTCTGGTTTGCAGACCACCCATTAGTTTATTTCGCCCCATACGCCCTAAGCGGTGCAACAGTGGCATTATTACCATTATATGCCAGAAGACCCATATATAGTTATAGGTTTATGAGATGGTTAATTCCAGTATTGTTTGTTCTAGGCTCAAGCGTTTATGTACATCACTTAGGAGACGACCCATGGCCATTGGTATTAAGAGATATTTTCGCTCAAACTACCACAGCATTAATTGCAATACCATTTGCCGCGTTTTGGTTATTATTCTTTATAACGCTAGGTGATCCTAGAAAGTTAAAATGGGATACGGGTTTAGCATTCTTATATGCTGCCGCTATATGGAACATAATTGGTGGTATACAAGCAGAACCTACTAACCCAGTTCAGGCAGTCGATCCCACAATTCACAATACTGCTTGGATTTTCTCACACTTCCACATAATGTTAGCCTTATACTCAGTTGGTGGAGTTTTTGGTGCTGTTTATGCAGCCGGACCATACATGTTTGGTAGAAAATGGTATAGTGAAAAACTATCATGGTTACACTTCTGGGGATGGCAGGCGGGTATGGGATTGTTCGTTACAGCTTCAGCTATAGGTGGTTTCTATGGACTTATAAGAAGAGAAGTAGCTTGGGCAGCCTTCTATGAACCGTATTATCAATTATTAATGATTGGAGGATGGGTTGCAGGTTTCTCCTTAATAGTATTCACGTTTAACTTAATACTCACTCTGTTGTATGGAGAGAAGATTAAAGAAACTGATATACCAATGTGGGCCGTATTATCAATAGCTATGGAGAGGTATGGATTAAGAAGAGAAGGTTATAAGGAGGAAGAGTTACCAGTTGCTTTACCAGCTGATGGTATGATTAGGGTTGAAGAATTTATTAGGGCAACAGAAAGAGCTTCTTCAAGCAGTGGAGTACAAGCTAGTGGTACTCAAGCTAAAGGAGAGGGATTTACAAAGGTAACAGAAAGCAAAGCTGACGCTGATTTAAAGATAAATAAGTAAATTCTTTTTTTATTAAAATTTTTATAAAAAATACTTTTTGTGTATATTAACATTTAAATTGATTTCTAATTCTAATTGTGTATTGTATTAAGTAATGTTGTAAAAGAAAACTTTAAAAACCATTATGCTTATTTTTATTTAGAAGGGATAAATATGAAACGAGCCACTGTTATAGCTCTATTCTTAGTCTTAGTCACTGTAGCTGTAATTTCGTTAGAAGTACAATACGACTCATATGACTATATAGGATATAATCCAAATAACAATGCCGGTGTAGGAGTAGTCCATGCCTCTTTCGCGAATGCCCTTGGATCATATAAAGGACCTTATGTCATAATATATGTTACTGGCCAACAATGGCACTGGGACTTCTATCCTCACGATAAGATATACACTAATCTAACAGTTGTTCCCGTAGACGAACCAGTAGTTTTTGTTATTCACAGCGTAGACGTATTCCATGAGTTCTTCGTACAGAGTGCTACCAGTAATTTCACTCTATTTAATTTCGGTGCTGAAGCCGTTCCAGGCTACTACTCATATATTGTCCTAGTATTTCCAAAACCCGGCTTATATCATGTAGCTTGTGCAGAATATTGTGGTACTGCAGCAGTAGGATTAGGTCACTCATGGTTGGTAGGGACAATAGTTGCTACAGCTAATTATACCTATGCTTTAGATTTAACTGGAGGAGTACCACCACAAGGAGTTTGGGCTCCATATAGTGTAAGTGGTGTTGGTGTAGGTGGTTATTGATGGCAGGGAAGACTCCTACTAAAAATTTCCTCTATATAGGGATAGTACTAGTTGTAATAGGGGTTATACTATTGGGAGTAGGTACAACAACAGTTACTTACCAACATGAGGTCTTTACTGTCAACGGTATGACACTTGGTTCTCCAGCAACAACCCCAAACTATTTTTGGAATTTTGTGGGTTTAGCAATATTCCTATTCGGAATTGGTTCCATAATTTCGCATTTTGAATTAAATAGAAAAGGGGTGAAGGGATAAATGGCTAATGGATATGTATCATTAGTTGTCCTAGGTCTAATAGTTTTTTTAGTTATAGTCGGAGTAGCATATGGCGTGGATTATTTGTTGAATTCGGCAGAAGTAGCTAGTGATACTATCACAGCGTATTATGTACCTAATGCTACGATTGATTTAGGGACTCCGGGGCAAGAGCCATTCTGGCAGACAATTCCATGGACCGCAGTGCCTTTAGTTCCAACTGTACCAGTTCCCGATGGAATTGCTGGCCATACTAAAACAGTCTATGTTAGAGCAGCATGGACATATGTTGATGGTGTACCATATATAATAATTGACATGAAGGCACCGGTTGTAGGACAAGAGTCATGGTTAGCATGTCCAGAAAGGACTCCTCAAGGTCAAATATGGCAACCATTCGGAAATGTAGTACCAGAGGGATGGTGGGTAGTGAACGTATCATATAAGACCTCAGATCAAGGGGTGGCATCAGTATATACATTACCTAACTCAGAACAGATAGGATATCCACCGGGTCAAGCACTTGTTAATCCTATAACGATATACGTATATAATGTTAGTGGAAAACTATATGGGCAAATAGTAGGTGCGATTAATCCACAAGGAATACCCCTAAATAATGGACAACCGATAAACATAACTTCTATCAACTTAATCGTTAATGGTACTATAAATGTTACATCATTTGAGCAATTCTTAAAGCTAGGGTTAAATGGTACTACATGGTTCCAAGATGCATATAATTTATTCTATCCAGAGGATACTGCAGGATATGTTTCATTATTTTACAACAGTACTTATATGTATCCAGAAAGATTCGCTATTATGTGGCTATTAGGAGGTGTGCCAAGTGATTGGACGCAAATAGCTTATACACCTCACATGATGCCTGGTACTTCTGGTGCAATGTCAGCTGGTCAAGAAGAGCTATGGATCTTTAATGACAATCCAAGAGGTAATAATACTCAAGATTCCGGTTATCCTGGTCCCACATTCTTCAGTAGAACCTCTCCACCACCATATATACATTGGCCATCATATAAGGATCCTCTAAATCTCGGCTACTTACCTAATCAAGGACTTATAGCTGATGCATACGTAAATGGATCCTCAATATATTACATTGGCGGAAACTATCTAGCATCGTTCCCATCGATTGACAATCCTCATATAACCCCATGGGAAGTCTGGAACGGTTTAGCTAATGATTCATTACTCTGTTCCCATCGATTGACAATCCTCATATAACCCCATGGGAAGTCTGGAACGGTTTAGCTAATGATTCATTACTCTGGGACCCATCTGTAGTCGCAACTGGATTTCAGTTTTATAATACACCAACTGGACCGTGGATGATTGTAGAATTTGCAAGAACATTTAGTACTGTAGGTGTATCTAACGGTCAAGGAGAGTCTCACTATCAAGTTCAATTACAGCCTGGACATACATATTGGGTAGCTTTTGCGGTATTCCAAGGGGGTGCTGGTGAGTCTGTTGACTTTAAATCAATATCATTCTGGTGGAGAATTTATATACAGCCAGCTGATCAACAGCAATCGGTATTACCATTGTTTATTATAACTAACTCAATTCTATCCCCTATTATAGCTGTAGCTATAATGAATAGAAATTCCATGATGAGCGAATTAAATAGGATTTCCATGAGTCTACCAAGATTTATTAAGTCTATGCTATTACTGTTATTCTTATTAATGACTTTTCCTATTGTTAATGGAATTTATGCAGTCATAGATTCAATAAGAAGGGGATTATCAATATGAGTAATGTTATTACAAGGAATTTAAAATATTTTCTTCTAAGTTATATTATTTTTTCATTTTTTGAACTTATATTTAATAGAGAATTTCTAATTGGAGTCTTACCCCTAGGTTATATTGGTATAAATGTATCAAGATCATTACCTTTTCTCATAATGTTTTATATAGGTGCGTTCTCCTTTGGAATGATATTTATACTGCAGTTTGTAGTTCTTTTCTTTTCAGCTTATTTCAGTAACCTTAATAAAATCACAAAAGGTCTTTTATGGTCAATACTTTATTTAACAATACTTTTCGATTTGGTTCATGTGTATTTAGGTACAAGTTATACGGGATTTGAATTACCTATAATCTCTTCACTCATTTATTCTATCTTAATACTCACAGCTTCATTTCTAGTTATTACGCAAGCAAGTAGAGTTTCTGATAAACTAGTTATGCTAATGTTAATCATCCCAGACATTGACGCATATTTAGTGCTATTTGGAAGCTGGTTAACAGAATTAAGTAAATCTTCCTCATTTGATGTTATTAACGTAATTTCTGGCGAATTATTAGCATATTTAGTGTTAATTTCTGGCGTAATATTCATAGGATATTCTATCTGGAATAAGGTAAGTTGGAAATATATTATTCCTGGCATTGCACTGGGTTTACCAGTGTTCATTATAGCATGGTTTAATCTAATTCCGGGAATAGCTATGGCTATAGGTTTTACTTTCCCATACGTATTGGGTATGTTAGGAGTGAGAAACTGGATGCCACCAATTTTCTTCCTTATAGCTGTTTTAGCCTTATTTTCGGCTATAGGTTTATATAAGAAAAATCAGCAAGTATCACTAACAGCTCTAGCCTTATTTGGAGGTGCTTTAATTTTTGATACAGTTACTACTACAACATATATGTTAATTCCGTTAATTGCAACTTTAATAGGAAGTTTAATCAAGGAAAAAATTAAAGTTTGATTTTTTGTTTGTTTCTTCATATTAGGTAAACTTTATAAACATCTTTTTTATATTTTTAATTATGGCTGGTGTTAATTTATCTAGGAGAGTCTTAGGAGCTGTATTAGCCGGATTAGGAATAGCAGGATGGGTTTTAACAGTAATAATGGTTTTTTCATTACCATATAGTCTTTATGAAGATGATGCACTAGTAGCCTCTGTCGTAGCTTCTGGTGTAGTTACGGTAGTTGGAGGACTGTTAATGGGGTTATGGAATTGACCCCAGAAGAAAAAAGGTATCTTATTTTTGGCTTTGTTTTAATTATTGCTTCAATAAATCCGCTGTCCTTAATGCTAGCTAATCAGCTTGAAATAGCTAGGTTTTCTTTTGACATGTTGTTAGTGTGGGGAGCAGGATTAATAGGAGTGTATTTGGCAAAATTAATGTACTCTAAAGGAGATGAAATAAGTAAAAGCATATTGTCTTTAAACTACAAAACAAAAGGAGTACTATATAGTTGGGGTATAGGTGGTGCACTACTTACTCTGTGGTATCTCCCTAACTTTTTTGACCTAAGTGTAATTTCAACAGAGTTTAGGGTTCTCCAGATATTATCGTTTATTATAGCAGGGATTTTTGGCGGTATTGGTTGGGACGCTCTAGGAAAGGCAATGAGGAGCTTTACGCTTTTCTCTATGTTCAGTATGATGGCTGCTGTTGCTGAATTATTCTTGGAAATGGCTGGTTACTATTCTGTTAACTATTATCCGGTATATCCTACTTATCAGCTTGTTCAAACTTCATACATGTTATTTGTAATGGCAGCCGTACCATCGACTTATTACATGGTTAAGGTACTTAAAGATTTGGGCTTATTTTAAGTTAATTTATTTTTTTCTCAATAAATTTTAGGAAAGTTTATATATTTAGGAGAATAATGTTTTTATGAGTGATCTTAATGGCACTCTACGAAAGCGAAGCGATGCTATGGATTGTTGGCTATATACTAATGGCGTTAATTTATCCAATATGGTATATCTTATTAATTGTGTTTGCTGATAAGGATAAACAAGTAGATCCAGTAGATATTGCAAAGCAAGAGAGTCCGTATAGTTGAGTGAGATGTATGGATATATTAGAGGTTCTCAGACTAAGAAGATATAAATTAATTTTTTCTTCGATTTTTGTTCTTTATTTTTTTGCATATCAACTCTTAACTAGACTTATCGTTATTACTCATATAAATTTTCCTTCTGGAGTATACTTTGTAGTCAGTACTTCTACACCAGTACCGCCATCACAAATGCCGTTTCCACTTTGGGGACCCTTTCTCTCAATAACAACTCCTTACTTTACTTGGGCTATGACACCTCTTTCTATAGGAATATCATTATTTTTATCTTTGCTTGTAGCGCTTAATGTAACTCTTTACCTTACCTTATATATGACTATGAAATTAAAAGCGACATCACAAATTCTCTCATCACTAGGACTTATAGCTACAGCTCTTTCATGTAGCTGTGAGTTATTTACTGGACTAATAGGTAGTGTAGCAGCCAACATACCGTTCCTCGTATCCATAACTTTTATGACAACCCTTTTCGAAACCCTAGTCATTTTAGCCTTAACTATATTACTTATCTCTACATTCGTATTGTATAATGAAATAAACGGAAAAAGAGTACTTAAGGGAATTAGCAAGGGCGTAAAAGGTTTTACTCTAACATTAATATTTCTAATAATCTCTATAGCATTACCATTAAATCCTTCATTCTCTCTTGCTAAATTTGTTTTAAGTGAAGCATCTGGAGGGGCTTTTGGTCTAGTGTTGCAGAAAAGATGGAAATATGGGTTTATGCTTTCCGTAATATTAAATGTCATAATCTTCTCTCTATATCTTAACATATATGCTAATTTACCTCTCTTTTATATCTTACCTTTTATAAGTGGACTTGTAGGAGCAATGGGATATTCTACTTTAAAACCCTGGGCTAGATTAGGAATACTCCATGTAATTGCATGGTCTTTAATTATGCCCGGACCAATATCGTTAATCTTAGGTTATCCTATACCGTTTTTCAACTTATCTCCTTCTCAATCGCTTTTACTCTGGATAACTACATGGATAATTGGAACACCATTAGCTTGGTATGCGGGTATTTACTATTTGCAATATCTTAGAGACACTATGGCTACTAAACAAGTTGAGATAAGGATAAGTTTACCACAAAGTAGAGAGAGCGGTATAATTTGGATAGTAATAGGTGCATTTATGATTATAGTACAAGTAGCATATTTCTTAACTCATGTTCCTTATTACGTTGACTATAACGGTTATGATTTAATATTTTTATCAGTTATGACTGGCGTATCGACTTTACTAATAACTATTGGAAGTATAACGCTAGGTTATGGAATATCAAAGTTAATTAACACAGTCTTTCATCTTCCTAGACCAAAGAATTGGTTTAAATGGAGTTTACCATTTGCAATAGCTTATATTTTTCTTGCTGGGGTAATTCATGTTGGAGTTTATGGATATCCTTACCCACCAATATTATTAGGTTTATTCGGTATACCCATGTTTGCACCAGTAATTACAATTTACGTTCCTCACATTATTGGTGCTGTAATTTATCCTTTACAAATTTTACAGTTAATAGCATCTTCAATGCTTGCAGGTGCTATTACATCTTACACATTCGAAAATAGAGTTGGCAAAAAAGGTCTTTTAGGAACAATAATTGGATCTGTTGCTGTTTGCCCAGCATGTACTTTATCCTCTTTCTCAGCATATTCAATAAGTATATTGGCATCAGCTTTTGCCTCTACTTACGTATCTAACTTTGTGAATAGTTTACAAGGTCAGTTAATTCTTTCATTCTTATCAGAAGCTGTACTTCTAGGTTTATTAATATATACTGGAGTGAAAGCTAGGAAAAGAATATCTATACCGAGAGAATTGAGAATTACAAGGTGAAATTGGTGCTACATGTTTTTATTTTTCTCGTTCTTTTTCACAACATATATTATGTTCAAGGGATAAACTACAACAACTCAGTCTACTTCATAGCCACTAATCAGTCTTTCGTGTCTACATTATATCGCAATTTTTCTCCTATATTATCGTTTCAAGGGATCGGCTATTTATATGTCTACAACAATTCACTTGTTGTAATTGATGATAACGGGAATAGTTTGAATGTGTTTATTTCCTATAATGGTATTAGTTTCCACGAGGAGAAGCTTGTTAACCAAGGCTTTATAGAAGGAGTTCCTTTATTTTCTTCCGGGTTTCTTGCTATTATAAATAACGGATATTTACAGATTTTTAACATATATAATGGTAAAACTATTATAAATGAAAGCTATTTTGGTGAGCCATTTGCCTTTTATTATCCTTATCTCATTTCTGGTTATATTGAAAGTAACGGCATTCAAGCTTATGAATATAATATAATCTCTAATACCTCAATTTACTTAGGAACAGTAGAGGGTGTAAATTTTTCGCCTAATGGCACACTGATTAAAATTAATGATAGCGAGATAGTAATCGGAAAGGAACTCATTCCACTTCATGCGCTTCAAGGAGGAGACAATTACATTCAAGAAGATTATTATAATGGTTCCTTATACATTTTGGTATCAAGCATATTTCAAAATAAATCTGAGATAGAACTTATAAAAATTAATAATCAATATCAAGTTAAATACCTAAGCACTATTCATGGAGCTTATATTCCCACTTCAATAATATTTGAAAATGGAAAACCTTACGGTATATTCATAGATACCGCAAATGATAATGCTTATGAAATTTCCTTATATTCTCAAAAGACTACTAGTAACCAGTTTACAAGCTTAATCTATGTCATTATCCCTATAATTATAATTATCGCTATTGTACTTTTGATTAAAAAAATTAGAAGTTAAAATATTCGGAATCCACTATCGGTTTAAAGATAAGATAGTAAATTAATACTAGAAAACCTACAATTGTTAATCCAAATAAAGTATAATACATCATAGGTTGTTTTACATATTGAAGGAAATATATAGCAGCTGCAAATGCAATTCCTATAGTTCCCATATGTACTAATGCTCTATATGGTTCAATCTTCATCTTCTCACCCAATTTCCACTAATTAATGCTATAATATATGGTATAGTTTCAAAGCTTAAAATAATTACTGGAGGTGCTACTAATATTGCTTCTAAAATTCCATTCACAATAAAATACATAATCATTAATGTTAGTACTCTTAATTCTTCTCTTGATATTACATTTAAATCTATATGCAAAGATTCGATTATCTCGTTCTCACTAATTCCGAGTAAAATAAGTGTGAATACTCCAGAAAATACTAGAGAATAAGCCATTAATCCAAATATAACGAAATGTTCAAGCATATCCACTTGCTCTCCTTACTCTTTGATAGAATGAGACATAATAATCTAACATAGTCTGAGTAACAATAGGTTTTACAGTCTTCAAAGCTTCTTCAAAATCACTCATTGTGAGCTCAGGTTTTTCGTTCTTTAGTTTTGCTCTTCTAATTGCTAATAATACAGCCTTATTCACTATTCCTTTAATCTCAGCTGGCGTATAATTTTCAGTTAATTTAGCTAATCTTTCAATATCAATTTCCTCATGAGGTCTATTATTTATGAGCCTTGAGAACAAAGCTATCCTAGTCTGATAATCTGGTGGGGGAACATAAATTAACTTTTCTAATCTCCCGGGTCTTAATAAAGCTGGGTCTATTATGTCTGGTCTGTTAGTTGCAGCTATGATAACTACTTTTTCCCTCCTTTTGCTTATCCCATCCATTTCAGTTAATAATTGGCTAACAATCCTATCAGTTACTTTATTTGGATCAGCACCCCTTGCAACTGCTATTGCATCTATCTCATCAAAGAATATAATAGTAGGTGAGGATTGTCTAGCTTTCTTAAATACCTCTCTAATAGCCCTTTCAGTCTCTCCTACCCACATACTCATTAATTCCGGCCCATTTATCGCAATAAAGTTAGCACCACTTTCATGTGCAACAGCCCTAGCTAACATAGTCTTTCCAGTACCGGGTGGTCCGTAAAGAAGAATCCCAGACGGTATTTCTGCTTTCATTTCCTCATATAACCCTGGATCCTTTAATGGCCATTCTACAACTTCCTTTAGCTCTAGTTTAATATCTTCTAAACCTACAATGTCTTCCCATGTAGTATTAGGTATTTCAATTCTGAATTCTCTTAGTGCTGAAGGTTCTACATTCTTTAATGCTTCATCAAAATCACTCATCGTAACTTGCATACATTCTAAATTACCATTACATCTATGATAAGCACTCAGAACTGCTTCCCTTACTAAAGCCTCTAGATCAGCACCGACGAAGCCATGGGTCCTCTCAGCAATTTTTTCCAAGTCTACTTCTTGTGATAAAGGAACTCGCCTAGTATGTATTTTTAATATTTCTAATCTTCCTTGCTTATCTGGAACGGGAATTTCTATTTCTCTGTCAAATCTACCAGGTCTTCTTAGGGCCGGATCTAGAGCATTTGGTCTATTTGTTGCACCAATAACCACTACTCCACTGCCACTAGTCAAACCATCCATTAATGTTAATAGCTGTGCTACAATCCTTCTGTCAGTCTCAGATGATGTAGTATCTCTATTAGGTGCGATTGCATCTATTTCGTCTACGAAAATTATGGATGGAGCATTTTTCTCAGCTTGCTCAAATATATCTCTTAGCCTTTTTTCACTCTCACCATAATATTTGGAGCCTATTTCTGGACCACTTATATAAAAGAAGTTAGCCATAATAGTATTTGCAATAGCTTTTGCAATCAAAGTCTTTCCAGTACCTGGAGGACCATAGAGGAGTACTCCTTTAGGCGGTCTTAAACCTAACATCCTGGCTACCTCTACTTTTGTTAAGGCTAATTCTACTATTTCTAGTAATTCCCTTATTTGTTTTGATAAACCACCAACATCATCAAGGGTTACATAAGGAATATTTTTCTGAGCTATTCTGATTGATTCCGGAGCTATATTTATTCGAGTCTCACTCGAAATATAACCAACTTCCACTTGTGGGGAATAGGAAATTACTGCAAAAGTTCCTTCTTTTGATTCTAAGGTTATACCTCTGGTAACTAATCTTCCTCTTAATTCTAAGTTTAATTTTCTTAGATCGTAATTCTTTTGTTCTGAGGGTGCCAAAGTTATTTCTTTTATAGAGGAAACTGAAACTTTCCTAACTGGTACTCTTTCACCACTTCTTATCCCTAAAAGTTTAAGTTTATTTTCGCCTATAACGATACCATCTATCTTGTTATCGGAACTTTCTTGAACATAAAAAGGAATTTGCCTATTTCCCAAAAGGAGTATTACATCACCTGGTAATAATCCATAAGACTGCATAATATTACTACTGACTAAAGCAACATCTTGCTTAACTCTTCCTTCGTATACTCTTACAAAGAAAAACTGTTGCGAAATCATAGTATCTTTAAATACTATATCATCTAACAATTTAAATAATTATATAACACGTTTGTAATGAAGTGTTACTAGATCAACAGAAATAAATGATACGAGAAATTTATTATCTAAATTAGAACCCTATTTCAGATAATTTATAGTACGAATCATGGTAAAAATAATTTGATTTTTATTCATATTTATAAGCTGAGAATAAATTCCTAGCTTTTATGGTTTATTTGTTAAATCTAAAAGTGATGTCTCCTCAAAACCTATCTATGTCATGCAAACTTTTGCTAAAATAACACATTATTATAAATTCGAACTTATAATTCATGATATTAGTTATCAATTTTATAGGATTCAAGGTTTAATTTAAGTATTTAAATTAAAGGATTTTGTGCTTACTAATTGCGTAGCTCTGATTTTCCAGCGTTAAAATAATCTAATAATTTTCAGATATATAAATTAGAACTCAAACTTATAATATAGATTATACCTAGAAATATACGTTAAAGGAAATAATTACGGGATTTAGTATATCAATTTTTTCAAATATTTGGTAGAAACTCTTTTCTATTTTCCTCCTATCACAAATTAAAGTTATGAATCAAAGCCGTTATCAACAGTTTCTGACAAACCGTGAAAGTTTATATTATTCATCATAAACTCCTCTTATCTAGTTCAGTGAAAGTTTTTACTTTAGTTAAGCAATATTCGTGTATGGATGAGCCTTATAAAAGCTTGCTAGAGAAGCTAACTAATCTACTCTTACAAGAATTCGGAGATAAGTTAATTTCTGTAGTAGTTTACGGGAGTGTGGCTAGGGGAGATAATAGGAAAGACAGTGATATAGATTTACTTCTAGTTATAAAGGATCTACCTAGAACGTTAACTGAAAGGATAATGCTCTTTGTAAAAGTTGAGAGTAAAATGGAGAGCGAAATCGAAAGACTTATGGATGAAGGGTACTACGTGACTTTTTCTCCTATCATTAAAACCCCAGAAGAAGCAGTAAAATTTTCTCCTCTTTACATGGATATGACCGAAGATGCGATAATCCTTTATGATAAGGATAACTTCTTTGGAAGGGTACTAGATGAAACTAGAGAAAAATTACAGAAGCTAGGTTTCGAAAGGGTTTGGCTATCTAAAAAGATATGGTATTGGAGAAAGAAGGATTACAAGCCTGGAGAAATAATTGATTTCGGGTGATTTCTTGAATAATGATAATCTTGCTAGATCATATGTCAGACAAGCTGAAGAGAGGATAAAACATGCAAGAGAAGCATTAAATGAAGGCAATTATCCCTACACGGTTAGACAGTGTCAAGAGGCTGTAGAATTACTTCTTAAAGCATCATTAAGATATGTTGGTGTAGAACCTCCTAAGCTTCATGACGTCGGGTATATACTTAGGAAAGAGAAAAACAGATTTCCTCAATGGTTTCAAGAAAAAATAGATGAGTTTGCATACTATTCTAAAGTTTAATGAAAGAGAGCCTGCTATGTACGGGGATGAGGAAATAGGTGCTACTCCAGAGGAATTATATTCAAAGTTTGAGGCTGAAAGTGCTATAAAGATGTGTGAAAGTGTTTTATGAATATGTTAAAAAACTCATCAAATAACTCTATATTTAGTTATGGTTCAAAGAGTAATCATATTTCTAATTTACAATTACTTAATAAGTTATGAAGAGATCTTACTCTTTGAAGTCTAAAATACTGTACAGAATACTACTAAAGCCCGTATTTAAAGGTACTTTGCCTCAAATAACTTATACTTGGTCATAGCTTAAAGGGAAACAGTAAGCCTTCAGATTAAACGGAAAACCTACAAGGAAAAGTCCTTGCCCTTTAAAACCTCAGAAAATATAATTAAACAGAACCTCTGGGAGATTTAAGGTTTGTTGATTTGTCGTTGATAATAAATACAAATGCTAATTCAGTTCCTTGATATGGTTGGCACTAAATAGATCTCTATAAAGGACTAGGCTCACATAATATTTCTGCACACATTATTAGTAAGAAAAATTAAGCGATACCACTATGTAGTTCTTTTTAAATAATATAAATAAGATATACAAATTTAAATAATATGGACGAAATAAGCATTAGACTACCTAAAAAGGTAATTTATGATGATGGTACTTCTGAGATTTTGCCTAAAGATTACGTAAAGGCGGAGGGTAACTTAAGGCTTTATACAAATGATATTAAAAGGCTTCTAAGAGACTTGAAAGGATCTGGTTTTAAGGAAACTCTTTTAGAAATAAGAAAGGGTGAAAAATACTCTCTATCTAAGAAGATAGGAGTTTGGGAAATACACGTGAGGATTTACCAAGATGGTTTTATAGATTCTCATTTAGAATTGAGTAGAGAATATTTTCAGCACTTAAGTTTTCCTTCAGTTTCATTTGCTTATGAGCTTCAACTAATGCTTCCGTATCTAGAACTATATAATCATAATAAGAGAATTCTAAGAGTTGAAGAATTTTATGAAGAAAAATTGACTTCACCTAAACATGTAATTCCATGGAAGCCTGTAGCAATGTCTCTTCCATGTATAATTTACTTTATACTTAGAAGAAGAGAGTTTAAGTAGAATATTCCGTTTGCACCTCACTCCTATTGTAGTCAATTATTCAATTTGCAATTTAGCCCTTAACAGTAAGCCTATGAACTCTTTCTAGCTAAGTTTCGCATCTCAAACTACGCTCTTCAGGGTATAACATTTCTAAATAAAAAATATATAAATATTCTCTTTTTTAAAGATATAATATTTGCCTTGTTAATAATGTATTGCGATCTATAAAAATAAAATTTATTCTTCACTTAGATCATCAACTTTCTCTGGTAGAATTTCTTCTCTTTTCCCTTTGCCAATAAGAACTTCTAAAGGATTCTTAACCTTCCTTCTTAGTAAAATCTCATTATCATTTAATACTATAACTTCAAACTTCTCATTAGGCTTTAAATTAATTTTCTCCCTAACTTCTTTAGGTATAGTTATCTGAAACTTTCTTGTTAGCTTAACCATAATGAAGTATTAAAGCCTTTAATATCATGAAAGTCTTAGAAATATGTTTACACTATTTGATAGTTAGATTATTCGAGTTATTAACCAAATTCTTAGCTGAAATGCTAATAAAACAATGAAAATATAGTGTTTATTTCTATTTACTGAGCATATATTGCATTGATTAAGAATAAAGGTGAATTAAGGTTTAAAACCAGTTAGAAAATTCTGAATTATAATCAGATAATGTTTTTTATTATTAAATTGTGAGCTGACAAGATCTTTAACTAACTTCAACGTAAATTGCATTTCTCTTTCTCACAGCCATAACTAGTAGTATCACCATTGAAATTGCGGTGAACAATGAAGCTATAATTTTAATATTTAACGACGCAACCACTGGTACAACAACTCCTCCTAATGCTGCCGTATTTAAAGCTATTCCTATACTTCTTGCAGTTGCTCCATATACTGAGGCTAGTCTGGGAGCGATAGCATTCATTCCTAATCCAAATGCTGTGAAAATTACTAGAATATAAGGCAATGAAGTGATGAAGAATAAAACTCCGCTTATAGCTGAAACTGAAGTATAGATTATAGCAGTTCTAGTTTCACCTAAAAATCTCGAAATTGTTGGCATTAATACATACATTGGTATTGCAACTATATATCCTAGAATTAGCCAGCTAATTCCCCCTTCATCTTCAACTATCGAAGGAGCTAATTGTAACGCAAATGCTGGTTCAAAGGAAAAGAAGAAAATTAAGATTGACGATATTGAAGGTAAAGAGAACTTATCTTCTTCTACTTTAAAGTTTAACAAACCTTTGTACAGCAGCGAGAAAGGTATAGTTATCACTCCGGAAATGGCAATTAAGCTCCAATTTTGTAGTTCTAAATAAGAAAATGCCCCCATTATCCATCCGAATGCCCAACCACTCATAGTTAGCGCAATTATTATCTTATTACCGCTTCTCATTGCTTGTTCAACAGCTAATGATGTAGCTATTCCAAATGCAATTCCCACTAACAATCTCAAGGGTATCAATAATCCTAAGATATTTATACTGCTACCTAGAGAAAAAAGTCCTAATGCAATAATTGAGATTAAATAAGTTAACCTAGACCCAAATATTGAAACTAGTCTCTGATATAATAACGAGCCTATTACTCTTCCGCCAAAGGGTATAGATACTATTAGAAATGATAACCACTGAGGTAAAGTAAATTGATTTACTGTAAATGCTGGTGCAACTAATACATAAGTTGCCAAAGTGTATGATATAACTGAGGTAAAGGCAATTGCATGCTTGTTTAAGCTCATATTGGTCAAGTATAAGTAAGTTTACTAAAATATAAGCTTAGAATATGTAGTATATATTATTGTTTTTAAATTTGAACAATTATCTTAATGAATATGATAGATTTAATACACTTTTTATGAAAAGTTTAATTCCAACAGTTGACCATTACCTAAGTACATATATGCAGTATTATTCTCTTCTATTTTGTAGCCAAAGATTAGTAGAGTCAAGTTATTTATCCCAGGTGGAATAGATGAACCATATTCTTCACTCCCGTTAACTATTACAGTAATATTATAACCTGGGATTGTAGTATCTCCTTGCCGTATATAACATATAGCAATAGCCTCGTTCCCACTATTTTTAGCGGTTAAATTTATGTATTCTGTAGCGTTTATACCTAATTTTTGCTCAATGGGAATTTTTGATTGTCCAACTTTTACTTTCCCTATTATATATACAGTTCCTCTACTGCTTTCTTTAACATGAGTAATAAGTAATGGAATGAGACCTACAATCAGAATAACTATAGGTATTATAAAATATATTTTTCTCATAAGATAATTAAAGTTTTTAAAGTTTAAAAAATCGACTTTATTTTAATTAAGAGATAAATTGGCTTCTCTTTGTCATAAATTTAGCTTATATGAAATTAACGTCAAATCTCCTGTAGAGAGAATAATGTTATCAGCTTAGAAATTCCTCTCATAGCATAATTTTAATACCACTACAGTTTGCTTATATATCTGTTATGTGATGTAGGGGTTATTTGAATACTTTGAAATATGTATCTTGTATCGGAAAGTCATGCCTTTAATAAGAATTATGGTATGAATCTACAACGAGATATAATAAACTAAAGTAATCAACTATGTAAATTTAATTATGTAACTAAAATAACTGAGTTGTTGCTCTTTTTAATCCCTCAAGTATCATATAATAATATGGAGGCAAAAATACCAGCAATTGAGAAGCACAGAAATGCTTACATAAAAATCAGAGTGATTGAAAGCTTAGATGAACTAGCCTTGGCTTTAAAACTCCTTAAAGAGGGATTCAGTAGGAACTCAGCAAGTAAGATTTTCCTTTCATGGAAGGCATTAATAAGCGCTTTAGCAGTCATGAACTTAGAAAAAATGCCCAGAGACGAAAAAGAAAAAGAGTGGTACTATAAATCTGGTTTCCTCGCTCCAACTACTGGATTGAAAGGAATATCACAAAGACTTGAAGAATTAGGGTATAAAGTGAATCATTTAACTTCTACTGCTCTTGAACTACATAGATATGCTTATAATGGATTATATAAAGGAGCAAGTGACTACTCAGACAGAGAAGAGGCAGTAAGAGATATTCTTCAGTTAGCCAAAGATATTCTTACTAATGTAAGGGAATTATTTAAGGATTACTGGGATGAAGAAATTGAACAACATTATAAAATTGCAGAAAAAGAAATAATAAGTTCCTAAGCTAATTAATTTTAAGAGTTCTAACTGATAGTGAAATTTTTGTTAGGATTAAATTTTGTTTTGTAATCTTTATCGCTAATTGAAATTAAGGTTATGCTATATATAATGAATTGCAATTAAACCTCCTACTATCACATATCTGCAATTGGCTTTCTCTAACGCTTCTACTAACCTTTGTAAGGCCTCAGAGATCTTCTCCACTCTCTCACCTTCATTAAATGCTCCCTTGCTTTATTTACATCGCCGTTAAATGCTTTAAGGTACTCCTTTTCCCACAGTTCATAAAGTTCTAAAAAAATCTCTTCAGACGTTTTACCCGTTCTTTTTCTGATTTCTATCTCAGCCTTTATATCATCTACCCTTTTCTTAAATCTCTCATAAGAACCAAAAGGCTTAATTATTTCATCGTAAATTTTCTTATCCATCTCAAAGGATACTTTCTAACAATAAAATAAATTTTTAAGTAGCTACTAGGCGTGTGAACATAGTGTTGTCGCTAGTGTGTAAATTTATTAATTAATTAAAATCTCATAAAGAGAAGATGTTGACATAAAGGTGAGTCAAGTTTCCTCTGCGGATTGTAATATTCTCTTAAAATTATAATAATTGTATGGAGAAATAATTGATTATATATCATTATCTCCAGTAAGTCCGTGGTATAACTTATTGATATCTCCAATTGTGAATGTAAAATCAATTTTTTAATTTCGAAATAATAAAATAAAGTGAATTCGCAAAAGAGCCATGAAAGACCCTAAGATGATAAGGTTTTGTATATCTTAAATAATTTTAGATATAGAAATATAAATACCCTAATGAAGACTCTATGGTTAGTATTTAGCAAATCGATGGATCTATTCTCTTCATCATGTCTACTACGTCTTTAGCTGTTGGTCTCTTATTAGGGTCTGCTGAGAGCATTAAGGAAAGGAGAGGGTCTATTTTTGGGTCAACACTTATACCTTTTCTGAGGATCTATAGTTGGGGAATTGTATGGGGAATTTATAGTATCGCGTTCCAAGAGAGTTACTATTATTATAGGGCATTTTTGAATTAGTCCTTTAAAAAGGATACTCTCTTTCACATTTTAAAATTTTAATACTTAACAAAGTAATAATCAAATGATGGAAGAACTGATAAGAAGAGCTGAGGAAAAAGGGATAGACGTTGAAGAGGTTCTAATTCAGCTAATATACAAAGACGATCCTGAAGGGGAGGTAAAGTTTAGGTTAGAGATGGCGAAGAAGTACATGGCTGAGGCTGAAGATTATATTAAGAAAGGTGATCCAGTCCAGGCCTCTGAGAAAGCTTATAAGGTTGCAGAAGAGCTGGTGAAAGCCCTTGCTGAGAAGTTTAACCTACCGGAATATCAAAAGGCTAGAAATGAGGAGAAGTGGTATACATACTTGCTCGGTTCTGCAGCAGGGAAGCTTTCCTCATATCTGGGAGCCTGGGTAATGAATGGGTGGAGTGCAGGATACACTTTGCACGTCTGGGGTTTTCATGAAGCTAAGTGGAGCATTCAAGATATTCTGCCTTGGGTTAATACTGTTAAAAAGATGCTGGAAGAGGGAGAAAAAGTTCTGCAATGATGTGGGTTATTTCAGTGGAATCCGCTTTTTAGATCAATAACAGCTAGATAACTTCAAGATCCAACCCTTGTCATCATTCATTTCACAGTTAGTAATTGTTCTACTTTTTAGCTTAAAGTAGGTAGTTCAACGAATCTGTGGAGAACCTTTCATCTACTCCTCGGGCTTCGCACTTTCCATTAATCAGCGTTGATCTAAAAACTTTTGTGAATTCTGTATTACCAGGGAAAATATTAACGTTAAGGCTAACTATATACACAATCTAGTCATGTGGATACGCAGGGTGATATAATTATAAGCAATATATGGCGTTAATAAGAATAAGGGCTATTGTTACTTCCTTCTTAAAGGGACCTAACCATTATCGAGTTATTTGAGGAATTTATTGAGTAATTCCTCTACTTTTTTATACAACCCCTCCAACTCCTCGTCCCTCTTGTCTTTAAAGTACTTATGGAGAAGTTCTGATGTCTTCCTCACTAAGTGTAAAATGTCCTTTACAACCTCATCCCTATCTGAGTAGACACTCGCACCTTTGTATAAACCATTAATGGTGAAGAGCAAGGGCTGTAGAAGTCAAGTTGACCACTCCGTAGCCCAATTCTTCAAGCCTCTGTGAAATACCCTTTAGTCCAGTTTTAGGGGCTAAAAATCCGATCTTGTAGTATCACTCCTTCTCCTTTTCGTCCCTATACATCTTATCAAGGTTTAATACTACTAAAGCATTGATAAAAGACTTCCAGACCATGAAGACCTTGTTAGCTGAATTCTTAGTAAAGCCTTCTTTAAGCATTAACAATGATAGTTGAAGCTCTTAGTAAACACTCGATCAGCCTGACTTTTATATACCCCTCCTTATTTTTCTTTATGAGAGATTTTAGACTCCATCAAGGCTATTTAAATATGTAGGCTTATAAATGTTCCCATTTGAACAAGAGTGTAGAGATGGTACTGTACCAGTATACAAATTTATGAATGATCTAGGAGTATAATCAAATCAAATCATTACTATTCATCGAAATAGAAACATAGACAGTCTAATGGTTCAATAAGTGTCAAGTAATAAATCTTTCCGCCGCCTTAGAGCTTAGTGTTAACTAAGATTGCCACGGCCTATATAAGAAATGTAAATTACTCCTAAATGTACAATCACTTATTTAACCTCATATCAATGAAATAAAATGAACTAGCAAATAAGCCTTAGCCCATCCATTAGTGTTATCAGAAACTATATTAGTGTATGTACCATTTTAACTTTTTTATTAAAAATATCTCCGAAATCTTTATTAATTAGAATAACGCATAATATTTTATGCGCGCGATGAGATTAGTAGAAATAGGAAAGCCGTTAAAGTTGGAAGATATTCCAATCCCTAAGCCAAAAGGTTCTCAAGTCTTAATAAAAATTGAAGCCGCTGGAGTATGTCATTCAGACGTGCATATGAGGCAAGGAAGATTTGGTAATTTGAGAATAGTTGAAGATTTAGGTGTGAAATTGCCTGTTACTTTAGGTCATGAGATTGCTGGTAGGATAGAGGAAGTAGGTGATGAGGTTGTCGGATATTCTAAGGGTGATTTGGTTGCTGTGAATCCTTGGGAGGGTGAGGGAAATTGTTATTACTGTAGAATTGGTGAAGAGCACTTGTGTGACTCACCAAGGTGGTTAGGGATTAATTATGATGGTGCTTATGCCGAATATGTTTTAGTTCCTCATTATAAATACTTGTATAAGTTAAGGAGACTTAGTGCCGTTGAGGCTGCACCATTAACTTGTTCCGGTGTAACAACGTATAGGGCTGTTAGGAAAGCATCTCTTGATCCCTCAAAGACACTAGTAGTAATAGGTGCTGGTGGAGGATTAGGTACTATGGCTATACAAATAGCTAAGGCTGTGAGTGGTGCTACAATAATTGGTGTTGATGTGAGGGAGGAGGCATTAGAGGCTGCTAAAAGGGCTGGGGCTGATTATGTAATAAACGCTTCATCTCAAGATCCGGTAAGTGAGATTAGGAGAATAACTCAAGGTAAAGGGGCTGATGCTGTTATAGATTTAAACAACTCAGAAAAAACTCTCTCAATTTATCCTTATGTTTTAGCTAAACAAGGGAAATACGTAATGGTTGGACTTTTTGGTGCTGATTTAAAGTATCATGCACCTTTAATAACGTTAAATGAGGTTCAATTTATAGGTAGTCTTGTTGGTAATCAATCTGACTTCTTGGGTATTATGAGCTTAGCCGAGGCTGGTAAGGTTAAACCTATGGTGACTAAGACGATGAAATTAGAAGAGGCAAATGAGGCTATAGATAATTTGGAGAACTTTAAAGCTGTTGGGAGGCAAGTATTAGTACCTTAAGTAATTTCGATCTCCTTAAAGTATTAAAATGTATTGAGTTTTATTACAATAATAATAAAGATATATTACGCTTTTTTCGTTAATTAAGAATAAATTGATAATTTATACAGCTTATTTTAAGTTAACAAAATTGTTATCACAATCAACTTAAGAAAAGAAAAGTTTTTAAATTTCGCATAATATTTTATATTAACAATGGCAGATAATGGAGAGAAGGACTGGAAAACCGCTTTAAAGGTAGCCATATCAGCTAATTTAGGTTGGGGATTTGAGCTATTTGATTTAGTAGTTTATTTGTATGTGGCAACGACTATAGCTCCTCTATTCTTTCCTTCCTCAAGTAAAATAGCTAGCTTGTTATTATTCTTATTAACTATAGTTATAGGGTATTTTGCAAGACCTTTAGGAGGTATATTCTTCGGACATTATGGAGATAGAATTGGAAGGAAAAGATTGTGGTTTGTATCTTTAGCTGGAATGGGTATAGCAACTGTGTCTATAGGGTTTTTGCCTACGTACTATCAGATTGGAATATTAGCAACTGTGCTCATAATTTTGTTAAGAATAGTCCAAGGCTTTTTCTTAGCTGGTGAATGGGGAGGAGGAATGACGTTAGTAAATGAATTTTCTCCTCCTAATTTAAGAGGGCTAATGAGTGGAATTCAACAAGGGGGTGCCGCATTAGGGTTAATATTTGCAGTAATTGCTAATGAAGTAGCCTTAGCCTTGGCACCAGGAGATGCTTTTCAAACGTATGGCTGGAGAATTATGTTTTGGTTTGGCGTTGTCCCATTAGCTATAGCTTTAGCTATAAGGTGGAAAGTTGGAGAGAGTGTAGAGTGGTTAAACAAGGTTGCTAATAATCCAGAAAAAATACCTATAGCTACTGTTTTTAAGAAGTGGTGGAAGTTAGTTATAATAGCTACAATAGTTCTTTTTAGTAGCGGAAGTATATACTATGGAATTATAGCATATATGCCTACATTTTTAGGGCTTTATACTCGTTTATCGGCATATCAAATAGATAATGTGGTTTTAGCTACTAATCTAATATGGTTATTTGTTTCACCGTTAACTGGCTACTTAAGTGATGTATTGAAGGTGAGAAAGTTACTAATAGCGATCTTAGGCTTTGTAATAGGTGCTTTAGTATATCCGATAATAATCTTACTTGCAACTGGTTCATACGTTCTAAGCATTATTGCTGGCTTAGTACTAGGATTCTTATTTGCATTTCAATATTCAATATTTCCAGCCTGGTTATCTGAAAATATAACCACTAATGTAAGATATTCTTATATAGCTTTTTCGATAAATCTAGGTGTAGCATTATCATCTTTTGCACCTTATATAGTCACATTTTTAGGACTAGTATTTAGTAATCCAGTTACAGGAATTGCAGTGTTTGATATAATCACTTCTATACTGGGAGGAGTAGTAGCTTTAATGTCACCACGAGATAGAGTGGGACTAGAGTTGCATTAAAAAGTTAACTTTTTTCTTCCTCTCTTTTTCTTAGTTCAAATCTCTTTAACTTACCCGTTTCCGTCCTAGGTAATTCTTTTACGAACTCTATTTCCCTAGGATATGCATAAGAAGCTAGTCTACTCTTTACCAACTGCTGGATTTCAGTTACTAACTCCTCTGAGGGACTATACCCTTCCTTTAATACTATGAATGCCTTGATTATATTTCCTCTCAATTTATCTGCCTTACCTATTACCGCTACCTCTTGAACCGCAGGATGTTGTAATATAATGCTTTCTATCTCTTCTGGTCCTAACCTATATCCAGATACTTTTATTACATCATCTGCCCTACCTTTAAACCAAATGTAGCCATATTCGTCCATTATTCCTAAATCTCCAATTAAAAACCAATCCCCTCTAAATTTCTTTGCAGTAGCTTCCGGGTTTTTATAATATCCTAGAAAAAGTACTGGATCTCCAGACTTTACTGCTATTTCCCCTATCTGATTTATCAGTTTATTTCCTTGTTCATCAATAACCGCTACCTCATGTCCCGGTGCAGGTTTGCCCACAGAACCTATTTTTCTCCATAAGGAATTGTTTACTGTTACTAAATTAGCTTCAGTACAACCATAAAATTCATTGACATTAGGAGACAATTCTTTCATTGCCCATTCTATTAACTCCTCTCCTACAGCTTCTCCTGCACTACTAATTGCCCTTAGCTTTAAATCGTAGTCCTTTGTAGGGCTACTAACTTCTCTTCTAATCATTCTCAAAGCAGTAGGAGGAATAAATGCGCATGTAACCTTATATTTTTGCATTACTGCAAGAGTATCTTTAGGAGAGAACTTGCCCGTTCTTCTGTATGCTACTATAGGCTTTCCGAAATATAAACTAGGTAATAGTACATCACCTATAGCTCCTATCCATCCCCAGTCTGCTGGCGTATAAAATACGTCTTCCTCTTTTGGTGCCATTTCGAAATAAAGTTGATAAGTTGGAATATGTCCTAATAAAAATCTATGAGCATGAAGAACCCCTTTTGGTGCACCAGTACTACCTGAAGTATAAAAAAGTTGGGCAGGATCTTCACTTCCAGTATTCACAGCGTCGTATATTCCAGAAGCTTTCTTAACCTCGTCGAATTCTATCTCATTTTCTCTATTAGCTTCACCATCAACTACTATCTTAGTTACATTTTTTAACCTCTCTCTTACTTCCTTTCTTGAACCTTCCATTATTATGACTTTTGCTCCACTTTGCTTTATTCTGTACTCAACAGCATCTACTCCCATTAACGGGGAAATAGATAAAGTGACACCTCCAAGCCTATATATTGTCAGAATACTTACGATTGTTTCAACTCTAGGTTGTAAATAAACACCTATCACATCACCCTTTTTCACTCCATTTTCTTTCAAAAGTGTTATCAAAGAATCACTAAGTTTTTTCAATTGTGAGAACGTATAAACAGAGTGATTACCCTCTTCATCTTCATAGTAAACAGCTACATTATCTCCTAATCCTTCTCTAATTTTTCTGTCTAATATTGCTTCTCCTATATTAAAATAAGAAGGGATACTCCACTTAAATGTCTTTATTAATTCATCATAATTATGAAATCTATTTTCCCTTAGGTCAATTTCAAACATAATAAAATTATCTTGTTTTTAGTATATAACTATTATTGTGCTATTAACAAAACATTTAATAACGTTTTTTATCTAATATCAAAAATAGATAGTATGTATAGAGTTATTGAATTAGGGCATGTTATCGCAGCACCTTTTGCTGGAGAAATTTTACGGCATTTAGGATTTGAGGTAATAAAAGTAGAAACGTTACAAGGCGATTTAAGTAGAAAAGACGATGTATTGGGAGATTCTATGTTTATTTTCAATAATAGGGGTAAAAAATCAATTTCTATAGATTTAAAAAAGGAAAAAGGAAAGGAGATTTTTCTGAAGTTAGTTAAGAATTCTGACGTTCTAATAGAGAACTTATCTCCTTATGCTATGGATAGATTAGGACTATCAGATGAGGTTATATTTTCTGCTAATCCCTCACTCGTATATTGTTCCTTGAAAGGATATCCTAAGGGAAAATACGAGAACTTGCCTGCTTTCGGTACTATAATTGAGGCTGAAAGTGGGGTAATGGATGCAAATGGTAAAGCTAGATTGCCTGCTTCAATAACAGACATGAACGCTTCTACATACTGTGTAATCACAATCTTATGGGCATTACTTATGAAGAAGCCTGGGCATTATAGAGTTGATATAATTCAAAGTAATGCCGTTTGGTTAGGTTATTATCTTATAGCATATCAAAAGTTAGGTAAGCTATTTGAAGGAGGAAGCGATGAATTACCCTTCTGGGCTCCATACGAGTTATTCAAGAGTTCTGAAGGAAGAGAATTTTACTTAGCAGTAAATGACAATTTAAAGTTTGAGAAGCTTTGCAAAGCGTTAGGATTAGTTAGTCTCTTAAATGATGAAAGGTTTAAGAATAATGCAGATAGAGTGAAGAATAGAAAAATCCTTCATGAAATATTGCAACAGAAATTTAGTTCAATGAGTTTAGATGAAATAATAGAGACTCTGCGTAACAACGATATTCCGGTAGGTAAACTAAATAGTGTGAAGGATCTAATTAGTAGTGAGGGATTAGTAGAGTGGGAGATGCTTAAGAACATTATGATACCAAAGCTTCCCTTACCCGGATCTTTAAATAATCAAAATGTACCAAATTTAGGTGAAGACACTTTACACATATTGAAGGAGTTAGGATATTCAGATGGCGAGATAGAAAAGATGATTAAGGAAAAAATAATTGAGTTTAATATTTAGTGATGAAATTTATTGAACAACAGAATTGGAAAATTGTAATGACACTTTTAAGAAAGCATTAACATCAAAATCTTATGATATAAATTATATTCTTATAACTAATACTCCTTATAGAGTACGATAAATTGACATTTAAATTCCGATTCAACTTAGTCAAAGATGTTTATAATCTATTAATTACACCATGAGTCCCTATTTCTTCGTTTACTTAAGTATTAGTAGTTGCATTTAAATGTTACTAGTATAATATAAACCTATGAAAGTTGTAATCTTAGGCGGAGGATTTGCTGGAATATCAGCTAAATTATCTTATCCTAACTCAATACTAATAGATGAAAATGATTTCGTAGTTAATACTCCTAAATTGGTTGAAGTTATAGAGAATGTTGACTTAGAAATTTCTCATGCATTAATTCATAGAAAGGTCGATCTTAAGGCTAAGGTTTTAAAGGTAGATTTTAAGGAGAAAGAAGTTATTACGACTGAAGGAAAGGTTAAGTTTGACAAATTAATAATATCCTTAGGTTATGAGCAAGACCTAAGTAAGATAAAGGGAGCTGAGAAGTATGCAATTGGATTTACCATACAAAACATAGAGAAAATAAGAAAATTTAGAGAGGGGTCAACTGTAACTATACTCGGAGGAGGTGCTTTAGGCATCGAATTGGCTGGGGCTTTGAAGAAGAGGGGTTTTAACGTTAATCTGATAGAAGCAGAAAAGAGATTAGTACCTTATTTATCCTCTAACTTTTCTACAGAAGTACAGAAGGCTTTAGAGGAATTAGGGGTAAACATTATCTTAAATGGGAAAGTTGATGAGGTTAAGGAAAACGAAGTTATTACGAGCCAAGGAGTAATAAAGACAGACTATACAATATTTTCAGCCGGATTTAGTGGTCCTAAGATAATAAAAGAACTAGGATTAACAAATAAGAATAATAGAATGTTAGTTGATGAGTATTTAAGGTCTGTTGATTATGATTTTGTTTATGGTGCAGGAGATTGTGCGAATTTTAAGAACGGTTTTATTCCTCAATCAGCCCAAGTAGCTTCTCAAGCTGGAAGTGTAGCAATAAAGAATGCTGTAGAAGATGATAATATCGTTTTCAAACCCAATCAAAAGGCTATAGTTTTAAAAGTTGGTGATGAATATATAGGATTATTCAAGGATAGCGTTATAAAGGGTGCTTTATCGAAATTGGTGAAGATTTATGCGATAAATAGTTTTGAAAATAAAATCTCTAGACTAAACACTCTGCCTTTTCATTATCTTCAAATCTAGATGATTTAAACTTTATCACTCATTATGCTACTAAGCCATGATGGTTAACCGATTATTTTATCATTAAATTCTGAATATAAGTTAGGTAACGTTTATTTTTCCTCTTTCTATTATTTGTATTATGACAAAAATTTCTGATGTAGAAGCCATCTTATTAGGTAAGGAAATAACTAGTGCAAAATGGGCATCATTAATGGTCTTGGTAAGAGTTGTTACAACGGATGGAAGGATTGGTTATGGGGAGACGGTAACAGCTTTAAGAGCTAATGCTGTAGTCGATTTAGTAAAAAAGATTAATAAGGTTATGAAAGGAAAAGACGTATTTGACTTAGAGAAAAACAAGATGGAGTGGTACAAGCAGGATTTTAACATGTCTATCTCACTAGAATCAACAACAGCTTACAGTGCATTTGATATAGCATCATGGGATATAATTGGGAAGGAGTTCGGAGTACCTATTTATAAACTCTTAGGTGGGAAATATAGGGATAGGATAAAACTTTATGCTAATGGTTGGTACCAAAATGCCGTAACCCCAGAGGATTTTGCTGAGAAAGCTAAAGAAGTTGTTAAACGTGGTTACAAAGCGTTAAAATTTGACCCTTTTGGCTCATATTTTCACTTTATAGATAAAAAAGGTTTGAAAGAGGCTGAAGAGAGAGTTAAAGCTGTTAGGGAAGCCGTTGGTGATGATGTTGATATTCTTATTGAGCATCACGGTAGATTTAATGTAGATAGTGCCATTGAGATAGCTAAAATTCTTGAAAAGTATAACCCCTTATTCGTTGAAGAACCCGTACACCCAGAAGATGTTGAGGGGTTAAGAAAATATAGGTCTTTTACTAAGCTTAAAATTGCACTAGGTGAAAGGATAATTACAAAGACTCAAGCGTTAGAGTTTATGAAGGAGGGACTTGTTGATTATTTACAGATAGACTTATACAGAATAGGTGGCGTTACTGAGGCTAAGAAGGTTGTAGGAATTGCTGAAGCTTTTGATGTATTAATGGCTTTCCATAATGCTCAAGGACCAATATTAAATGCTGTAACTTTACAATTAGATACTGTAATACCAAACTTTTTAATTCAAGAATCTTTCTACGAATGGTTCCCTTCATGGAAAAGAGAATTAATAAGGGATAGTACTCCAGTAGAAAATGGTGAAGCCTTAGTGCCAGAGAAGCCTGGAATTGGAGTTGATTTCAACGAGAAAATGATAGAAGAGTTAAGGGTTAAAGAGGAGGTTTTTGAACCTGGCGAACCATTATGGGTAGTAAAAGGAACTTGGAAAGATTATTAAAGAGTGAAGTAGCTGACTTGGAAGATTTCATATTTTATGGCGATTAAACATAGAATATAATTGATAAGATTAATATTGAAATATCGACTAATAGAAAATTTAGAAGTCAGCAATAAGAGTTAATTAGCGTTAAAAATACTCTTGTGTATTTAGTAAAAATTTCCATATTGGTACAAATTTTATTTCTTGCATTTCATCCTCATAGTCCCAAGTTATCACAATCTTTTTTCTCGCCTTTATCTTATTTAATCCTTCAATCTCTCTCTTAGGTATTTCATCCTTCCCAGAAGCATAAGTAACTTGGATTGCCTTATCCCTTACTAGAAAATCTATTTCATAATTATTACCCTTTACATAAAATAGTTTTTCTCCCATTCTAGATAGTTGTAATGCAACTAAATTTTCCATTATCCTACCTTTAGAGTTATCTAAAGCAATTGAAGATATAAAACCCGGGTCTATTACGTAAACTTTCTTTGGTGATGTCATACCTTCTCTTGGCTTACCAGTAAACCTTTCAGACGTTATTATTATATAAGCATTTATAAGACCGTTGAACCACTCTTCAACAGTATTATTGCTAAGTTTAAGTGTTTTAGACAATCTTGATAATGAGACTTCATTAGAGAAATATTTTATAATATTTACTGCAAATGATCTGAATAATTCAATTCTTTTTATTTTTAATCTTTGCACAATGTCTTTATAAACTATATCCGAAAATATTGTGAAAATGAAGTCTTCAGAGATTTTCAATACTTCTGGGAAACCTCCTTCTCTCATGTAATTTTCTAATTCCCTTTTGATTATGCCTTCCGAGGAAGTAGTATATGTATTCTTTACTTTTTCAATTCTAACCCCCTTAAATCTCAAATACTCCGAAAAAGAGAAGGGAAATAAAGTAAAGTTTATGTGCCTTCCAGTTAATGTAGTTGCCAATTCGCCAGAGAGCATTTTTGAATTACTTCCAGTTATGACTATTTTTTTACCTTCTTCCCTTAATCTACTCACGAATAATTCCCAGCCATCTACGTTATGAATTTCGTCGAATAGAAAGTACTCAACTTCTCCAAATAACTCATAAATAGCTTTTTCCAACTTGTGTAAATCCTCAACTTTTATTCCTGCCAATCTATCGTCGTCAAAGTTTATATATCCGAAATTTTCTCCTCTTAATAACATTTCAGCTAATGTTGATTTACCACTCCTTCTAACGCCAAGTATTGCTAAAACGTTAGGCTGAGAAAGATATTTTTTCAAATTTGGAGTATCTCTCTCTATAATTCTTTCCTTTTCAAATTTTCTTTCTAATCTTACTTTCTGGTCTACAAGCACTTGTTTTATTTCATTCACAGTATATATTTTCCCTTAATTCTTATAAACTTATGCAGTATAGTGAATAGCTTTGCCGTAAAACTTATGCAGTATAGTGAATAAGATAAATTGAATAAAAAATAGTTAAGGTATAATTAATCAATAAGATATAAAAACGTTGAAAAGCTCTATGTAATAACTCTTTGATTCTATGTTTTTTTATACCGTGGTTTAAAGGAAAACAATGATCTTTCAAATACATAGAAACCCTTGTTAGGAGATTGTCCGTAACTTAAGTAAGTTTAAGAATTTGGTATTAAAATTCATAGCATCTTGTAAATTGTAATCATCTCTTTATCACTTATATCGCAAAATCCATTCATATAACTCTTTGAAGTCATTTACTATAACATCAGGTTTGCCACCTATAGGATCGACTATTGTATTCTTCCTATTTACGAATATACTCCTCATACCCGCGTTTTTAGCTCCTATGACGTCAAATGCATTTGATGAAACTAAGAATGCTTCTTTAGCTCCTATCGAGTCTAGGAAATATTTGTATACTTTAGGTGAAGGTTTATATTCTTTAACACTTTCTGCACTAAATATGCCCTTAAAATATCTTAACAAACCATTGCGCTCTAAATGTTGTTTAACCTCATTTATAGACCCGTTAGATAACGCGTAGACCTCGGCTATCTCAGATATTTCCTTTAAATATTTAGTATCTTCATAAGCTTTAAGATTCTTCCACTTATTTAACTCCTCATCAAATTTGCTCTCTTCGCCTCTTACCTTTAAGATGTATCTTAAAGTAATCTTTGTTATTTCCTCAAATTCCACATATTTCCCCATTATTGTAAGTAACCATGTATACTCTAATTGCTTATTCCTAAACTCTTGAATTACCGTAGATGTATCAAGAACTGTTCCGAAGATATCAAATGCTAGAATGATCACAATATAGCTTTTAATTTAAGCCTTAAAATATCTATCTGTAATGTTTTTATAGCTTTTAATATTATTAAATAATTTTTGTTATTACTATAATTTTTTACATATAGAATAGTTATTTTTGATAATTGAATTAAGACAAATAAGTTACAAATTCCTCTTTGGTAGATTAGATACAATAAGAGGAACTTTCTTCAGAAAACTTTATAATGTGGTAGTAATACTGTTTTCAATAAAATTTCTTAATAAATATATTATAATCAATTATATTCGTCTATGTTTAAGTGTATTTAATACTTCAAGTAATGCTTTCTTAGGTTCAATTTTCTTTTCTATAATTATTTTGACTATTTCACTCTTAAAACTCTTAGGTAATAGCTCTATGGAATTAGTAGTAGATTTGTCTATTTTTACATTAGGAAATAGCTTAACTATCTCGTTAACAATATCTTCCTCAACATCAATCTCTATTCTCCTCATTCCTTCCAACACTTCTTTGGCATAATTTAAACCCAACTCCTCTAATTTCTTACTCATTTCCTCATTAAGCCAGATAAAGATTTTCATTAGTAATCACCTAAATCGAATATTTTCCTTCTTTTCTCTAAATATTCTTCAGTCACGAATGGGCTTCCAAAACCATACTCCTTAGCAGCTTTCATTAGGATATCAAAAACTTCCGGTCTCATGACCATCTTAGTAGGCTTAACTTCATCCAATATAACGCTCCTTAGTAAACTTCCACTAAACTCCTGCCTTTCATCCTTATGATCACATAACATTTCATTTTCTATGCTTCCGCACTTAGGGCAGTAATAATTCTCCCTCAAGAATATTGGCTTTATAATTAAGTCCTTCTCGTCAATCATATCAAAAATTTTATGGGCTTCATAAGGTGAATAATAGTTTCCAACTCCAGCATGATCTCTTCCAAATACATGATGAGTACAACCTATATTACTTCTAATTATAGCATGAAGTACAGCTTCTCTAGGTCCAGCATATCTCATATCCCATAAGGTAAATGAGAGCATATGAATTCTCCTGCTAATGTAACCATATTTAGATAGAGCATCATGAGTTAGTAGGATGGCCTCATCTATGTAATCCCCTATTCTCTTTTCACCTATTACTACATTAACTAAAATCCCGGTTTTTGGCTCTTCAACTTTCTCACTTCCATTTGCAGCAAACCAAGCATATTTCATTAAATACTCATGACCCGTATGAGGTACATTTCTGGTTTGGAACGCTACTATATTTTTCCAGCCTTTCCTTTCAAACACCTCTCTATGTTGCCTTGGAGTTAACCAAAAATCAGTGTAAGGATGGGAAAATTTAGGCTCTTTTATTAACCAAATATCACCACCTATGAATTTATTAGCATAATTTAGTGTTCTTTTCACACCAGGATGCTTAATATCCCTAGTCTTATACACTTTCTCAGCCATATAGGCTTTGTCATAAGTAAATATCTCCTTAACATGCATTATTGCCAATGGTTTTCCCATATATGTAATTCCTATAACATCACCTTCCTTTATTCCGTTTGTTTCATTTACATCAAAAACCAATGGGATAGGCCATAATATTCCATTTGGAAGTCTCATATCATTAACAACTGAATCTACTTCGTTAAAAGTCATGAAACCTTTAAGCGGAGAGAAAAAACCAAAGGCTATTCCTATTATTTCATGGGCCAACTGCCTTCTCACGTCAATTTTATTTAACTCCTTAAACTCACTAAAATCCCTAAGAGTTCTTTCAACTACCTCAACTCTTCCGTGCCCTATAAATTGGGTCATTTGCAAAAGTTATTTTCTTAGCTGATTTTTAAATTTAGCTATTTGTGCAAATTTTGCACATATCGAAAAGCTCAAATTATTAATCCAAATACAAGTATTTAGATGATAAGCAGAGAAGAACTTGAAAAACTCAACAGTTACTTCGAAGAGAAAGAGCCAATAGAAATCTTAAAATGGGGTATAGAAAAGTTCCACCCTAAAATAACATTAGCGTGCAGTCTTCAAGCAGAAGATTTAGTAATATTAGACATGCTTAGTAAAATAGTGAAAAGACCAAAGGTTTTCATAATAGATACTGGGAGATTACATCAAGAAACTTACGATTTGATAGAACAGATTACAAGTAAATACGACGTAGATTTATCGATATACTTCCCAGATTATAAAGAGGTAGAGGAAATGGTCAAAAAATATGGAATAAATCTATTTTATAAAAGTATCGAGCTTAGAAAATTATGCTGTGAAATTAGGAAAGTAAGGCCTTTAAAGAGAGCTTTAGAGGGGATGGATGCATGGATAACAGGGCTTAGAAGGGAACAAAATTTCACTAGAAGCAAAATAAGGAAAATTGAAATTGATGAGATTAATGGAGGAATAGTAAAACTAAATCCTTTAGCAGATTGGGTTTATGAACAAGTATGGGATTATATAAAGAAGAATAACGTTCCTTACAATAAGCTTTACGATAAGGGCTATAAGAGCATTGGCTGTGTACCATGTACGAGACCTGTAAAGCCTTGGGAACACCCTAGGGCAGGTAGATGGTGGTGGGAACAAAGTGGAGATAAAGAATGTGGATTACATTATAGGGAGGTGAAGTGATCATACCAATAAATCCCAACTTTAAAACGAAGCCTGAAGAGTATAGTGAAGAGGAAAAGATAAAACTGATGACTAAAGGTTTAACACAAGATTCCTTAGGAATTTATAACTCGCTTAGCGATTTAACAAAAGACGACATAGAAAAAGAAATATCACAGATAGTTAAAAGTTTTGGTATCTACTTAGAATTTAATAGAGATAAGATGAAGTTTGATAGGGTTAAGGATTGGATTTACATGATTAGGGTAGCAATTCCCGGAGGAGGTCCTATAAGTTCTGATCAGTGGAGAATACTCGATGAAGTTGCAAATAAGTATACTGTTTCAAATGCATATACTGGTTATCCACAACCCTCATTAAAGTTGACTACTAGACAAGATGTTCAATTCCATAATGTTAAAAAGAAGGATCTGGTTAATGCAATAAGAGATATAGTTCAATCCAAATTCTATACGTTAAATGGGTGTGGAGATAATGTAAGAAATACGATATCTTGCCCTATATCATCATATTACGGTTTTGATATAAATAGGCTTGCCAAGAAAATAGCTGAGTATTTTAGACTACCATCAAAACTTTATATTCAAGTATTCGAGCTAGATCCGAATATTTCAAGTGAACTGGAAAATAGGGAGTCCTTTCAGTATTCAGATAATTTATTACCTAGAAAATTCAAGATTGCAATTGCAGGAATTATTAAAATTAATGGTAGCTACGTTATTGATAATTGCGTAGAGGTTAGGGCTAATGATATAGGTATAGTTCCAGTAATAGAAGAAGGTAAAATAGAAGGTTATCAAATATACGTTGGCGGCTCAATGGGAGAAAATAATTCATATCCTACTTTCTCAGCTTTAGCATTACCTATAGGGACTGTTAGTGAAGAAGAATTAGTAAGAGTTTTAGATGCTATAGTTAGGATACAACAAGAATGGGGTGATAGAAAGAATCGTCATTGGGCTAGGTTGAAATATTTAGTATATAAAATGGGAGTAGAATGGATAAGGGAGAAAGTAAAGGAGTACTCTGGCATAGAATTAGGAGAAATTAAGGATATTGATCTTAGTTTCAAAGAATTACATCTAGGGTGGATTAAATTAGGAGATAAATGGGGTTACGGAATTTTCATTGAAAATGGAAGAGTTATTGATGGAAAGAACGGTAAGGTAAAGAGTATGATAAGATATATTGTAGATAATTATTACGATGTAAAACTGTTTATAACTCCTAATCAGCATTTAATAATTACTCAAATAGATCAAAGAGAGGAATTTGAAAAGATATTTAAGGAATTCGGTTACGGAATCAGAGATGGAAAGGCATATTCTAAATTGAGAATTAATTCTATAGCTTGTGTAGGATTTCCTACTTGTAAGTTATCGTTTACTGACTCTGAAAGATTCCTTCCATCACTTATCGATGAGTTAGAGAGGAGAGGTTTTTCTAACGTTTCAGCGTCTGTAGGTATTTCTGGTTGTGTGGCACAATGCTCCAGGCCAGCTACTCATCCCATAAGCTGGGTAGGTAGTGGTTATGAGCTTTATATGTTAAAGATAGGAGGCTCTAACGACCATATAGGAGAACCCTTAATAGATTGGGAGGAGAACGTAATTTATTTATATCAAGTACCTTCTAAAAGATTAGCTGATGTTACTGAGGCATTACTACAGCTTTATGAAAAGAATAAGGACTTAGGAAAAGATGCAGGAGAAGTGTTTAGAAAATTAGGCAATAAGAAGATAATTGAATATTTGAAAAGTCATGAGAAGACTAGAGATTTAATGAAACCACACAAATTTGATACAAAAATAGAGGGATATAGGGAATACCACGAATTATTAAAGCAGAGAATAAATGAGGTGATAAAATTTAAACAAGGGTAAGGTAGTATTAGTTGGTGTAGGTCCTGGAGATCCAGAATTAATAACCTTAAAGGGAATTAAATATATTCAAACAGCTGATGTCATAGTTTACGACCATTTAACACTTAAAGAGATATTGTCTTACGCAAAACCTTCTTGTAAAATAATTTACCTTAACAATGATGATGAGGAAATTGATGTACTAAGAAAACATTCCTTAGAGGGTAAGCTGGTAGTAAGATTAAAGAACGGCGATCCTTACGTTTTTGGAAGGGGAGGAAAGATCTGTCTTACGTTAAAGGAAGAGGGAATAGAATGTGAAGTAATACCCGGTGTTTCATCAGTTAATTCAGTCCCGGCTTATGCTGGAATACCTTTAACTTTCCCGAAAATCTCCGATATGATAACTATTGTTAGTGGTATAACTGATGGAGGTAAGCTTTTCGATTTTCAGAAAATTCCAGAGAAGGGAACTTTAGTAATATTAATGCCAGGTAAGAGATTAGAGGAAATTTCTAAAGGCTTAATAGCCAAAAGAAACCCATCAGAGAAAGTGGCTGTAATAGAAAGAGGTACTTATATTGATCAACGAGTTTCCTTAGTTAAGCTTAAGGAATTGTCAGAACTTAAACTATCCTCCCCCTCTATGTTAGTCATAGGAGATGTAGTAAAACTCAGAAATTTCTTGTGGAAATTATCTTAAAACATTATTACGTTTATTTTCAATCTATTCGTTAAAAACTAAAATTGCACAATTCATGTGGATATTTAAATGTTGAAACCAATGTATATTTAGTGATCAAAAATGTCACAAACAATACAACAACAAGTTGTAGTTGATACTAAATGGCTGTTAGAGCATTTAAAGGATCCTAATGTTAGGATTGTGGAAGTGGATTACGACCCCAACACTGCATACAACGTATGGCATATTCAAGGAGCAGTACTAATAAGATGGAGAGAAGATTTAAGACATCCGGTAATAAGGGACTTCATAGAACCTAGTGATTTTGAAAAGTTAATGGAATCTAAAGGGATAAGTAATAATACTACAGTTGTACTCTACGGAGATTACAATAATTGGTTTGCAGTATATACATTCTGGCTGTTCAAAGCTTATGGACATGAAGATGTGAGAATATTAAATGGTGGGAGAACTAAATGGGCTAAAGAAAACTTACCTACAGAACAAGGACCTAAAGAGCCTCAATATCCTAAAGGGTCATATAAGGTTAAAAAAGTAGATTGGGGAAGTCATAGAGCCTTCTTCTGGGAAGTACTTCAAAGAGTAACTAAAGGTGAAGTTGGAAAAACCACAATATTAGTTGATGTGAGGTCACCTAAGGAGTATACTGGAGAGATTAGAGCTCCCCCTGAATATGCTGATGAACAAACACAAGTTGGTGGTCATATCCCTGGAGCAATTAGTTTTCCATGGTCACAAGCAGTTAACCCAGAAACAGGGGAATTTAAACCAATAGAAGAATTGAGGAGATTAGTAGAGAGTTCTGGAATATCACAAGATAAGGAGATAATAACGTATTGTAGAATAGGAGAGAGGGCTGCTCATACATGGTTTGTTTTGAAATACTTATTAGGCTATCCTGCAGTAAGAGTATACGACGGCTCATGGGCTGAGTGGGGAAACATAGTAGGAGCGCCAGTCAAAAAAGGAAATGAACCATGAAAATAATAGATAAGGTTAAGTTAGACAGAACAGAATCTTGCGGATCAAGAAGTCCTTTAAGTATAATATTAGATGTTATTAAAAAAATAAAAGAATGTGATGAAAGTGTGGAAGTTCTATTAAACGATTATGATTGGCTTTTAAGTTTAAGATACATTATCCAAATCAATGACATGCCATTAAAAATTATTGAAAAGGGTAAAGAAGATACTTTCTTGAAAATAGAAGTTATAAAAGAATGTATATAATTTTAATATAAATTTTTCTTTCATTAAGTTTAAATTTGATGCATGATATATATGATTTATGTTTAATCATAGTTTATAAGACAACAATGTCTTGAAAATCATATAAAGATTTTTGTGTACATTAAGTAGGGGATCTTTACCTTTGAAGTTTGACAAAGTGTAAACCATGAAAAATTGGCTATAGGAGGAAATATTGGCGTTTTATTTATAGGAAAATTATACATTATAGAACATAATGAGCTTAATCCTCTTTATATGAAACATTAGGTAGACTATATAATTTATATTCTGACAAAAATATAAAAAATATAACATATTTATATGTGACATATTGTAAGACTCTGGAATCTCCAAGGATAAGCTAGATTTAAAGGTTGAAATAATAAATTTTTTGACTATAACTCTAACAAGCAACGGCAAACAATCTAATTTCCATAAGTAGTATAATAATATTTAATTTTAAATGGAAACCCTAAAAAGACATTTATGGATAATTTAGTTATCTTATGAACAGATGAGTAATTACTTAGTCCTTAACTTAAGATATATAAAATAAGAGTTGAATAGGTTAATATGAAATTTTATCATATGTTATGTAGTCTTTTAAAAACATTTAATTTTATGATTCCTTACATGGAGAATTTGTGAAAAAACTTTTTAATATGTTTTGAAAATATTTCTTATTATGAGGAGATTTTATTACTATTTTATTCCAATTATCTTATTATTAATAGTCTTATTTGGACTATATTATCCACAGTTAAATATTACGATTCAGCAAGCATTAACAACAGCAAATACTATAAAAATCTTCTTATACTCCCACCACAAACTAATAACCAATGCCTCAATATCAGTCTTCGCATTCTACCCCACACGAAAAGGAACAATATTCCAAAAAATATACAACGCCTCCAACAAACAATACTACCAATTCCCAGTAAAAAAACTAGATAAATGGGCAAAACAATGGATAAAATTCAATAAAAAAGAAAAAACAAAAATCTACCCATCAATCCTAATCCTAGCAACATACAGCATAATAAACCAAAAAACAATAACAACACTAACACAAACATACGCAACACCACTAAACACAACACAAATAACCAAAGGACAAGGAGGAAAAAACATAATAATAAAATTCAAAACACCAATAAAAAACAAAATAAAAACAATAAAAAACACCAATAAAAAACAACAAACAATACAACCACAACAAACAACAACCACAACAATAACATCCAAAACAAACGGAGATTACATAATAACAGAATACATACCAAACATCATAGCATGGTACCCAAACAACAAATCAGTAGGACCAATAGCAATAGCAACAATAATAGGACCACAAAACAACCTAAACTACTATGAATCTACACTAGGAGTGATTGTTTCTAACCAACAAGGTTATTCTGTTAATGTTGGATTTTATATTTCCCAACCTCTACTAGGCCAATTACCATTAAGAGTTACCATTCCCGGTCCATCATTAACAGTATGCGATAGTAACAGTATAGTTGAAGCATATAATACCACAGAAATAGGTACTCCGTCCCCATATGATGTTGGTCAGTTGTATGTTTTAGGTCAAGTTGCATGGGTTAATTGGACTGAGATTTATTATATACCTCATGATAGTATTTATCAAGTTTATCACTTTCTACAAGTAATATTAACAGAAATTGTGTCAGTAGAGAATGGGAATGCAGTAGCACCAAAAATATACTATTACAATTCATATATTCCTAATACTTCTTATAATAAGTTACCTAGGAATAGTTTCTCAACTATTAAGCCTTTCGTTTTCTATAGTCCGGGTGGTGGTGGAGGTTGTATAGCTCCAGTTTACTTTAATAACCTAACATATATTGGCTCATCAAGCGGTAATCAGATTTTTTCATATGGAAGCATGTATATTCATGGTGTTAATTCGGAGTTTCAGGTTGGGCTTAATGTTGGTGCTTTAGCTGCTCTTGTAATGCCAGAGGCCTCACCAGCATTGATTGCAGAATTAGGTATGGTAAATATTGGGGTTAGTATTTCTAGTAGTCAACTTTCAGGCTCAGCGTTAATATTGAGTGTAAGAAATGAGCTTGCTACACCACTTAATGTATATTATTCAAATTATAGTGCCCTATACGATATTAATGGGCAATACTACATAATACCTACTGGTGTGTTCTACTTAAACTATAGTTAAACCCTAAAATTCTTTTTTGTTTAAACTTATACTCCTAAGCTTAATATATTATAAAATTCTGGAAATAGGCTAATTCTTACTTCTCCTTAATTATAAATCTTGAAATAGATTGGAATCAGAAATTATTTTATAAGATTTATTAATTAACAAAATTATCATTTACATTCTAATTGTAGACTAAAATGTTAATAAGTAGAAAACAAGTTAGAGGAGATTTTAAAAGGAAGAGATTAATGTATACAGTAAGATATATTCTACCGAGACGGTTAAAGTAACTCATCTAAAGAGTATTGGTAAAATATTCTTTTTTACATATTCTAGAACATTTAGTTCATGTTCCTTCATAAGTTGATAAGCTTTATCTGGATTCCTCTCTATAATAGCCGTAACAATTTCACTGTGTTCTCTTAATTCTTCTTCTCTCCTCTGAAAACTAGTAAAAAGTGTTACCCTAACTATCTTTAATTTTAATCTTATATTCTCTAATATATCAGCCAGAAATTTATTATGGGAAGCTTCACTTATAGTTCTATGAAGTTTTCCATTGAGTTCAGCTAAAGTCAAAGGTTCTGCATCCTCCTTAACTCTTTTTATCTCTTCTATAATGTCTAACATTTTCTTTAACTCCTCCTCAGTACCCCTAATAGAAGCTAACTTACTTGCTTCAGCCTCTAAAGGAATCCTAATTTCATAAATTTGAATTATATCTTCTGCTGATAAAGGAATAACAGAATACGACTTCCCAGATTTTATTATAATACCATCCCTCTCTAATCTAGCTAAAGCTTCTCTAACAGGTGTCCTACTAATATTAAGAGTGTTTGCCAATTCATCTTCCTTAAGCAAATTCCCTGGTTTATACTTGCCGTTTATAATTAAATTCAAGATCTTTTCATATGCCAATTGTGATAAAGACACAATAATTAACTAGGAAAAAAAAGTATTTAAGATTATGTTGCCAAATCAGCAAATTTCAAAATCCTTAGTTTTCTAGTGAAATTATATTTTTCGCGTAGTATTTCCTCATTTAATGAAACATCTTCTGGAACCTTTACTAAACCATTGTTTATATTGAACTCAGCGTTAAACAGTTCTGAAGGAATTTGAGCTAATGGGAACTCAACTTGAACTATATTCCTTTTCGCTAACGCAAGTTGTAGAGTGTGAAATAGTGCTATTCCAGATCTCTGAGGCCTTAAATGTGGCATGACTTTTACTCCGTAACTCTCGGCTAAATCAATAACTTTAATCATTTTCAAGTAACCACCAATCTTAGAAATATCCGGTTGCACATATTCAATTCCACTTTCAATCAACTTCCTAAAGCTATTAATAGTATATTCATTCTCCCCAGCAGATATTGGGAATTTTTCTGCTAAACGCTTTAAATTATCGTAATCGTTTGGAGGATAAATCGGTTCCTCATACCATTCAATCTCATAACGGTGGATCTTATTCAAAAATGATAATGCTGATGAGTAATCAAAAGCAGAATTAAAATCAATAGCTATCTTAATTTCAAAACCAAAAATCTCCCTAATTTTCTTCAAAGCATCCTCAATCATCTGAGGTTGTTGATGTAGCTTCACAAGGGTAAAGCCTCTATTAATTGCAACCTTAACTGCACTTACTATATCATCAACGCTCTTATATCGTGGAAAACTAGCATAAACCGGGACGCGATCCCTTACCTTGCCTCCAAAGAACTCATAAATTTTCATATTCCTCATCTTTGAAAAAACATGCCATAATGCAGTTTCAACCCCACTAATAGAACCTAAAGTTATACTACATAGACCAGCAGAGTATAACATTTTCTCTAACTTTTCAACTACCTCATTTATTGAGACAACTTCTACATTTTCTAAATAAGGAATAATTAGATCCTCAAAAACACCGATATAAGCTGAGATAATGCCACTACCAGCTATTAGAACCTCACCATAGCCAGCATAATCACCTAAATTAACTTTTGTAAATAATTGTACTCCCCACTCATCAACCCATTCTGGCATAGGATTATCTACATAAGGTATTGACGCTGGTAAAATAGAAACCTTCATTTTTTATGCACTTATGTATAATTTTATAGGAGAGAATTCATCATGCTGAAGTACTTCTGCTGATGTTAATCTTCCATTCATTACCCTTAAAGCATAATTAAATATTCTTTCTCCAGCCTCTTTTAATGAAACCTTAAGTTGAAGTAAGTCCGATACATCAACATCTATGTGTTCAGCCATTGTTGTTACAGTTTTAGGATTTGCCGATATTTTTATTACTGGAATAATAGGATGACCAACAACATTTCCCTGCCCAGTTGTGAATAAATGTAGAACAGAACCTTTAGCAGCAAATAACGTTACTGCTTCAGCTGCAGCAGAAGAGGTGTTTACGAAACATAAGCGAGATGATCCGGAAGGAAGAGGATCTAAGTAGTCCAATACACATGTGATTGGTTTGGTACCAAGTTTCTGTATATTTCCTAAAGCCTTTTCTTCAATCGTAGATAAACCGCCTTTAATATTTCCTTCCGTAGGCTGAGAGCCTAATAGATCAACTCCTTGTGATTCAATAAAACTAACGTACTCTTTATAAATCTTCATGAATTTTTCTCTTAATGTTAGATCTGGAATCCTATTAGCAACTATGTCCTCAGCTCCCGTTAACTCTGAAGTCTCACCAAATAGAACTGTAGCACCATAATCAATTAATTTATCTACAGCATAGCCTGTTGCTGGGTTTGATGCTAAACCAGATGTTGTATCACTCTCTCCACACTTTATACTCACAACAATTGATGATAAGTCAACTTCTGTCCTTTGTTTCTCACTTGCGTATTGAACAAATTCTTTAGCCTTTCTAGACGCTTTCTCAATTACTCTTAAATCACCATTTCCTTCAATTGGAAAAACTTCCACTGGTTTACCGGTTTCAGCGATTTTATCAGCAACTTTATGAGCCCAGTTATCCTCAATTCCAATAACAATAGCTCCAGCAACATTCGGGTTTGCTCCGGTCCCAGACAATATGTGGAAGAGTAAATCTAAATCTTTCCCAAATTGTAACCTACCATAAGGATGAGGTAAAGCAATTGTGCCCCTAATAATTCTTGAAACTGCTACTGCTGCACTATTTGATAAATCATCAACCGGTATTATCGCAACATGATTCCTTATTCCAACACTACCGTTTTCCCTTATATAACCTTTAATAGTAACCTTTTCCATTTACCTCACCTCTTTAAATTTCCCCACCTAATCGATTTTATATTATGTATATGAACGTGCTCACCAGCTTTGATATCGGATATAGCAATCCCTATAGGTCTTCCATATTTAATGGCGACATCGCCCTTCTTTATATTAGTTAATGCAATTTTATGACCCAATGGTATATCATTGAGAGCCTTAATTTTAGGACCAATTGCCATATCCTCGATATAAACTCCTTCAACCTCTTCTCCAGCCTTTATATCCACTACAGCTACCCCTACATTATCTTGCTTGTTGTGAATTAAAAAATGTGGCATAATATATAGTCTTGTAAAAAAGTATATATACTTAACTGTATACATTAACTAATGTTACTCGTATAATGTAATCTATAATTGCCATTAATTTCTTTACTTCTATAGAGCGTGGATTTTCTTCTTGTTAGTACTCGTTTTAGCCCCCTTTATTTACTCAAGGGGTTATAAGCAGATGAGTTTCTCCTAGCTTTAATATTTTTTCATATTGATAGTTGAATAAAAAAGATTTTAAATAAAAATTTTTATAATTCTATTTGAAGGAATTAACATATTATTTAGCATACTGTTTTTGCCTTTGTACACTTAACCCTCTTTCAAATACTTTTAACATGTCTTCCAATGATACTCCTTTGGTCTCTGGCATGAATAAGTATACTATTGCTATTGCTAATATAGATAGTACAAGTTCTAATGCGAAGAATGAATAAACTCCAAACGCTGCCTTCCAGTATGGAAAAATAAATATTATTACAAAATTTGCGAACCAGTCTATTGCTGCTAATAAACCGGCACCTCTTCCTCTTACTTCCGTTGGTATTGTTTCTCCTTGTAGAACCCATCCTACTCCGCCTACACCTACATGGAAGAACAGTAGAAATAATGTCATTGCAGTAAAAACTAAAGCTACACCAGCAAATACGATACCTGACGTAAAGGCTCTTAGGCCTATTAACATTATAGCTAAAGATCCTACTAATCCAGCATATCCAAAAATTCCTAGCTTTCTTCTTCCCCATTTATCTATAAGATAAAATGAAATTGCATATTCTATTGCTCCTAATGATTCTGAGATTGCTGTATTAAGAATAGCTCTCGGTCCGGTTAATCCTAGATATTTATATATAGTAGGACCATAATATAATATAACATTTATACCTGTTATTTGTTGAAATGCTAACCATAGACCTACCAATATTATAGCGGTTCTAATTGCTTTATTGTTGAACATTTCCTTAAATGATAATTCTTTAGATGGAGCTGCAATATGTTCATTTTCTGCGATATTAACTCCAAATTTTCTTAGTATGTTCTTTGCTTTTTCTTCCATTCCATTAAGTAATAACCATCTGGGACTTTCAGGTAAAAACGCTCTTAAAGCTACTAAAATTACCGCTGGAATTACTCCTAAGCCTAACATTAGTCTCCAGTTAGCTGAGAAAGAAAGTAGATATCCTGCCCAGAAAGAAGCAGTAATTCCCGAAAATATCATTAATTGTTGAGTTATCGCTAATCTCCCTCTCCATCTCTTGGGTGAAAATTCGGATATATAAGCAGTAGCTATTGCGGTATCTGCACCTATAGCGAAACCTACTAAACTTCTCCATAAAATAAGGAGAAATGAGTTTATAGCTATCGCAGATAGCAGAGCGAAGACAGCATACATTATGCCATCTGTAACTAGTAGTGATTTTCTTCCATATTTATCAGTTATAGGTCCAGCCGCAAGTGCACCGATGCCTGCTAATAATGATGTGCCAGAAGTTAATATTGCAACTTCTGGCGGCGTTAAATGAAAAAGAGGTGTAACGTATACCAACACGCTCCCTATTATTCCAGTATCATATCCAAATAGAAATCCCCCTAGTGCACCTATAATAGTTGCTAAAATATGTAGTCTTATAACTTCAGCGTTATCTAATCTTTTTACCACCTCCTCATAGGAATTATCATGGTAATTCCTCAAATATTATTGTATACATTTACATATATAAAGTTTAATGGTATACAATGATGTAAATGTTAAATATTATTGATTAAATCTTTTAGTTATTACACTGATTAAATAGATATTAGATAATATTTGCATAATTCGTTTTTATGATAAATTTATGTCTCATAATATTTTGATGCGTATACATTATAATAAAGATATTAATATTTAATTAGCTCTTTTATTTCACGATAATCATGGAAATATCTCTCAAAGGTAAAACATGTCTAATTACTGGAGGTACTCACGGAATAGGATTGGCCACAGCAAAACTATTTGCTGAGCTTGGTGCAAAAGTAATAGCTTTAGGGAGAAATATTGAATCAGTCGAAAAAGAGAACAATAGTATTCAATTTGTTAAAGTAGATTTAACTTCTAGGGAACAACTCCTCTCATTTATAGAGTTGTATAAAAAGGAAATAGGAATTATAGATTGTCTAATTAATAATGCTTCAACTAATTCTAGATATTCTATACTCAATGTTACATTAGAAGAGTGGGATAAGATGATATCTTTAGTACTTACTGCCCCTATGTTACTTTCAAAAATGGCAGCTGAACTTATGATAAAAAATGGTATTAAAGGTAAAATAATAAACATAGCTGCTATACAAGCTCACTACCCATTGCCGGAATCCTTACCTTACGTTACAGTTAAGGGAGGTCTTATAGCTATGACCAAAAGTCTTGCTGTAGATTTAGGAAAATATGGAATTCAAGTTATTGCGGTTGTCCCGGGACCTATATATACTAAAGGTGAAAAAGTCCCAGAAAATCTAGATAAAAATGCAGCTACACTTCTCGGAAGAATGGGCAGGCCTCAAGAAGTTGCTAATTTGTTAGCTTTTCTAGCCTCAGATTACAATACATTCATAACTGGAACTGAGATAATCATAGATGGAGGGAGAATAATAAGCAGAAAGCCAGATCCAGAAGAAATTACTTCTGGTGCGGTATGATAATGTAATTTTTAAAGATAATCTTTGTGTTTATGGTAGGGTTACAGATAGTTAATGAATGGATTCTTCAAAGTTACTTTGCAAATTGTATTTTCTCTCAGAAAATTAATATGATTCTATGAAGAAATAGTTGATTGAATATCTTTTTTAATAGTATAATCTCATGCTTCCGTAAGTATCAAATAGAGAAGAAATTATTTGATCTCATGTTAACAAAATAAAATGAATTCAATAGAAATCTGAATCGCTCATGCATACTATCACGTATATCTTAATAAACCTCTTATTAAAAACTTTAAAACTCTAATAATTAATGAATAATATGAATGTAGAAGCCTTTAGCGTATATAAAGCAAAATTAGGAGAAGGACCTGTTTATGATATACAGTTAAATAAACTTTTTTGGGTAGATATTGAAGGAAAGAAAATTTTGATTAAAGACCTTGATAGTAATTCAGAGAACGCGTTCGAAACTCCAGATTTGGTTTCCTCATTATGTATTATTTCAGAAGATGAAATTATAGCTACGATAAGGCATGGTTTTTATATTATAAATTTCAGAACAAAAAATGTAAATAGAATAGGAGAAGTAGAAGTTGATTACGAGGAGAATAGATTTAATGACGGAAAGTGCGATGCTCTAGGAAGATACTGGGCGGGTACAATGAATATGAAGAAATCCGGTCCTACCGGTAACTTGTACAGATTTGAAAAAAGTAATATAACCAAAATTTTATCTGGCTTAACTGTATCTAATGGTTTAGGATGGAGTCCTGATAATGATGTCATGTACTTAATAGATAGCCCGATAAGGAAAGTTTATGCTTTTGATTTTGACCTTAACAAGGGAGAGATATACAATAAAAGAGTTTTGATTGACTTTAATGGAGAACCGGGTAATCCTGACGGTATGACGATAGATGAGGAAGGATATTTATGGATAGCCCATTGGGGTGGAGGGAGAGTTAGTAGGTGGTCAGCGCGGGGAGAAAAAGTCTTTGAAATAAAGCTTCCAGTGACTTATGTTACTTCAGTCACATTCGGTATGCATGAAATGAATAGGTTATTTATAACCACTGCAAGTAAAGAAGACGAACCATTAAGCGGTAGGGTTTTCACTACGCACGTAAATGTAAAGGGAATTCCATCATATAGATTTAAAAAATTATAAGAAAGGGTAAGGTTAAATTATCAATTTTTGTATATTAAGTATTAGTTATAGTATTAAATCAATCAATAAATAAAGTTCAAAATCAACAACTACATAATTTTTAACTCTAGCTATGTAAAAGAGAGGCAGTTAGAAGGAATGTTAATTCTCATAATATGCAAACCAAAACTGATTATCTTAATAATTATCTTTGCTATTATATATGACAAGATGATTTGGATATATGATGAAAATGGGAAGAAATATACGTGTGATGAAAAAGGAAATTGTGAAAATATTGCGTTAGTGAGGTTACATACTAAGGAGTTTGATAAAGGTAAATTATTAAGCGTAGAGGTTAAGTCCCTCATTAGACTATCTAAATTTCCTATAGAAATGAAGCTGGACATTAATACTAATAATGTATTATCATTTACAACCCAACAAATATATGCTGAAACTTACGGAAAAGCCTTTAATTATTATAATTCACTTGCTGTCGACAAAGTACCAGAAACAGAGCCCCCTAAAGAAGTTAATTATAAATTAGAGAATCTAGATCATGAAAGTTACTTAAGAACTTATCCTTGTTGGATTTATCCGGTTGTCGGGATTATTCCAGCCTATTCTGTCTTTGTATTAGCTGAAGAAAATGGAAAATATGAAGCCATACTATCTCTTTCAAATAACTATGTAACGAGTTATTTATCATCAGACAAAGTTATAGTTTATACTGGGTTAGTCACTGATACAATTCCAGAAAGTTATTTCTTATCAATTGGAATTTCAGAAGATCCTTATGAGGCTATAAGATCTTCATTTGAAATAGCCTCTAAACATTTACTAACATTTAAACTGCGAGAACAAAAGGGAGTTCCTCAGAAATTGTTAAATGGATTGGGCTGGTGTAGTTGGAACGCTTTCCTAACTAAAGATCTAAATGAGGAAAATTTGTTGAAAACGGTAAAGGGCATAATTGATAGGGGTGTAAAGCTAAGCTGGGTTCTGATAGATGATGGTTGGCAGGATCAAAACTCTGATAGGGCTTTAAATTCCTTAAATCCGGATAGTAAGAAATTTCCCAGCGGGTTTAAAAAACTCATAGAATCTTTAAGAGCACTAGGAGTTAAGTATGTAGGCTTATGGCATACTATAAACGGTCATTGGGGAGGATTAACACAAAACTTTTTAAAAACGTATAGTGTTACCGGTTATTTCAGTAAGTTCCTTAATAGTTATGTTCCGCCAGCCTCATCACTAGAAGATTCTCTTCACTTTTACAAGGAATTTGACGGTCATATTATGAGAGAGGGTTTTGATTTCGTTAAGGTAGATAATCAATGGGTTATTCACGCTATATATGAGGGATTACCTATAGGCATTATGGCTAGAAATATACAGTTTTCTCTTCAAAGTATCTTTGGTTTAGATATAATAAATTGTATGTCTATGACCCCAGAAAACTATTGTAACTATTTATACAGTAATATTATGAGAAACTCAATTGATTATGTTCCTTTTTGGAAAGAAGGAGCGAAGTTGCACATACTCTTTAACGCGTACAATTCCCTACTAACTTCTCAAATAGCTTATCCAGACTATGATATGTTCATCTCATATGATCCCTATGCTAAAATACATCTAATAGCCAGGATTTTCAGTGGAGGTCCAATATATATTACTGATAGGCATCCAGAAAGAACAAACGTTGAGCTACTTAAGTCAGTATTGTTACCAAATGGGGAAATAGTTAGAGTAGATGAACCGGGTATTATTACGCCAGATCTGCTGTTTAAAAATCCCTTAAAAGATGATGTTCTGCTAAAAATTAGAAGTAAGGTTAAAGGGTATGATGCAATAGCTTTCTTTAATGTAAATGAGAAAGAAATTGAAGAGGTCTACAAGACCGATAAAGAAGCAATTTATTATAAAGTGTTTTCTGGTGAACTAGGAAAAGGCGATATTAAAGTAAAATTGAAGGAACTTGAAGCAGAGATTGTGATAATTTTGCCTAAAGGGAGAAATATAGTGGGACTTAAAGAGTATCTTTTGCCTCCTTATCCAATAGAGATTATTGGAAATAATAGGGTGTACTCTAAAGCTAACGGTACTTTAGTTTACATAAAAGATTCTACAAAGAAAGAAATAAGTATACAAGCTGAAGAAATAGTTAGTATCGAGTAATTTTTCATTTGGTTTAAATTAGAAACGCCATAATTATAGGTGACTTCTTTACACTTTTTAATGACAAAACGCGGGGCAGCCTCGCCTTTTAAGGCGGGGTAAAGTTTAAAAATTATTTTGAATACTTTAAAGTGTGGAATACAAATCAACTAGGCATGCAAAGTACCTCTGCAACTACCACTTCGTATGGATACCGAAATACCGTAGGAAAGTGTTAACAGGCGAAATAGCTGAATACACTAAAGAGGTACTAAGAACCATAGCAGAAGAGTTGGGCTGTGAAGTATTAGCCCTAGAAGTAATGCCAGACCACATCCACCTATTCGTTAACTGCCCACCGAGATACGCACCGTCATATTTAGCAAACTACTTCAAAGGAAAATCAGCAAGACTAATACTCAAGAAGTTCCCAGAGCTGAAGAAAGCTACTAACGGGAAGCTCTGGACTAGAAGCTACTTCGTATCGACTTCTGGTAACATATCCAGCGAGACGATAAAGAAGTACATTGAAGAACAGTGGGTGAAAGAGGGTGAAGAGGACTAACGTAGTTAAACTAATAGTAGACAAGCAAACCCACGAAAGACTGAAGGAGTTGGCTATTACCACAGCGAAGTGTTGGAACGAAGTGAACTGGTTAAGGATGCAACAGTACAAGGAAGGGGAGAGAGTAGACTTTGCTAAGACAGAAAAGGAGGTGTACGAGAAGTACAAACACGTGTTAAAGGTTAACGTTCAACAAGTTGCTAGAAAGAACGCTGAGGACTGGAGAAGCTTCTTCTCCCTAATCGAAGAGAAGAAGGAGGGAAAATTACCAAAGTGGTTTAAACCAAGACCTCCAGGGTATTGGAAAGATAAAAGTGGAAATTATAAACTAATCCTAATCATTAGGAACGATCGTTATGAGGTGGATGAGAACAAGAGGATCATCTATTTGAAGGACTTCAAACTCTCTCTGAGGTTTAAGGGGAAACTCAAGTGGCACGGGAAACAAGGTAGATTAGAAATAATTTACAACGAAGCTAAGAGGAGTTGGTATGCTCATATTCCAGTGGAGGTTGAAAGTGAAACGAAAGTTGAGGGCAATCTGAGGGCTTCTGTTGATTTAGGAATCATCAATTTAGCAACAGTTTACGTAGAAGATGGTAATTGGTACCTTTTCAAGGGTGGTAGTGTTCTTTCACAGTATGAGTATTATAGCAAGAAGATACGAATCGTTCAGAAGACCTTAGCGAGGCATAAGCAGAATAGGAGTAAGAAGCTGAAACTCCTCTACGAGAATAGGAGTAGGTTCCTCAAACACGCTTTAAACAGTATGGTTAGGAAAGTAGTGGAGCTGTTGAAGGACAAACGGGTAAGCGAGGTTGTTATAGGTTATCCTAAAGAGATTAATAGGAACCACGGTAATAAACTCACTGTAAACTTCTGGAACTACAGGTATGTTATTAAGCGTTTTGAGGAGATTGGGGAAGAACTAGGAATTAGGGTTGTTAAAGTGGATGAATCTTATACTTCTAAGACGTGCTCCCTATGCGGGGAAGCCCACGAAAGTGGGCGTGTTAAACGCGGCCTATTTAAGTGTCCCCGCATAGGGAAAGTGATAAACGCAGACCTGAATGGAGCGATAAATATCCTACATATCCCCGAGTCCCTAGGATCTGGGAGTGGAGGGCAACTCCCAGTGAGGGATAGGGGTAATGGGCTGAAGACCCAGCCCGTGGTCTACCGCTGGACGAACGGAGCGGGGTGGGTGCTTTACGCACCCACTAACTATGAAGTTGTGAGGATGAAGGTGGTAAACCACAAACCTATGAACCGCCCTAAGGGAACCCTCGCCCTTTAGGGCGAGGAGGAGGTCAGTTAGTCGATAATAGAGTACTAGGGTTTTTGATAATGCAAATTGTAGTTTCTCATTTTTTCTATGTTAGTTAACTATTTATAAAAAAGAAGCTAAATAACTTCTATAGGCTATAATCCCCAAAATGTCTTATTTTCTCTGGGTTTCTCGTTCTTAATATATAATATCCAATTATGTGGAGTAATAGAACACCCCACGCTGTATATACTGCTATATTAAGAGGAAATGCTGGGGCTGGATAAGTACCAAAATATATTACTGCTAAATATAATCCTATGGAAATTAATGGTACTACTATGTGTTTTACTATATCTGCCTTTCTTAACTTTATCTTGTGTGTTATTAGCCCGATTGCAGCAAATAAATGTCCTAAAGCTACATAAAATGAACCGAAGGTTATCAAGAATATACTGGCCTCTAACGGCCCTAAAATATATCCGCTGATAAGGCTAACCACACCAGTGATTATACCAGTTAGTATAATGGCATTGCCTGGAACTCCGTAACGATTAGTTCTAGAAAAAACTTCAGGATAAAGTATACCGTCTCTAGCCATCCCAAATATCATTCTACTACCACTTGTAGCAAATGCTAAAGCAGAGGAGTTAAACATAAATGCTACTAAGAATATGAGAAGACCAACTATGACGGGGTTAAAATATTTGTTATATATTATAATCATCGGATCTGGTAGATTAGCATAATTAAACATATTATTTATTCCATAAACTATTGTCTGAGCATAAGAGTTAAGAATTAACCCAATTCCTAAAAGAAGGAAAGTTATGAGGAGTGCTTTAGGTAAAGTTTTCTTAGGTATTTTAGCTTCTTCCGCAACTCCTATTGGTGTAGTAGCTCCTCCAAATGTCGTTACTCCAAATATCATTGCAGTTAATACTGAAGCCCAGTTGTTATTTACGGGAAGAGCCGTAAAAGGATAAATAGTATTCTTAGGACCTGCGATAACTATTAAATATAGCGAAGTTATTATTAAGAAACCTATTGATATTAAACCTATAATAAGATTAAGAATTCCACCTGGTTTTACTCCAAGCCACATTATTAATGTGATTTCAGCCGTGACTATAACTACAATTAAAGCCCATAACCAAGGCATTGTTACCTGTATACTAGGAGAGATTAGATAAATGAACGAGGCTAACCCTAATATTCCGAAACCGGCGGCACCAGCAATAAGATATTGGTAAATATATCCGTAACCTACAGTAAATGCTGCTAAGCTACTATTGAGACCCTTTTTTATCATAGCGACATATCCGTAAGAGGCTGCAATCTCTTTACTCCACTCATAAATTACTACTAAGGTGGTAGCATAAATTAGATATGAAAGGAGAACTGTGAGTGGCATTGCCCCACCAACTAGCCCAGCTAAACCTACAAAATAGAGTGTTGCAACAGCTATTGGTGCATTAGCTGCTATACCGTAACTTGCAACTAGCCATGTTCCTAGCACATCTCTCTTAAGTTCTGGTTTTTGTAAATCACTCTTTTTGTCTTCCATCATATAATAAGAGACGGCTGAAAGATTTTTCCTTTTTCACCTTAAAATAATCCTATAACTTTTGTTTATTCTTTTAACGGGGTTAAAAGAAAAGTTTATAAGAATATTAGTTATTTGTCATTTGCTATATACGACGTTATTTAAGTATAAGAGGTAATAAATAGTTTTCGAAAAGTTAATCGAAATCAATTGAGGAGACTAGTTTATTAATTGAATTTCTTAAATGATAAAGGAAATCTTGTTTGCTTATTCCTAATTTTTTAGCTATATCATTAGCCTTTACTGCTCTAGGATAATTAAAATAGCCCATAGAAATCGCGTTTTTGAGAACTAATAATTCCTTTTCAGTTAGACCATAATATAATATATCTGAGGGTTTTATTTCATTAATTGAAATAGTATTAATATTAAATTTTTCAGTTAATTTATTAGTAACAGATTTACTTAGCGATATTATTTCCCATTTTTCTAATTTCTGTCTTACAATATTTTTGTGATATAAGATGTTATCATCAGATAATAAATACCCGGATATAGTACTATTTGTTTCCTCAAGAAAATCAATAACATAACCTCCCTTAATCTTCCTATATTTTAATATATCATATACATTTTCGGATTTCTCTAGATCTTTTATTAGTAGTCGAGGCGATATTATACTAACTTTTATCTTATTATTATTGTATTTTGAGATATTCAATGTAACTACCTTATCCTTAACGTTACTGGTCCAGCAACCTTCATGTAATATTGAAAAGTTAATCTTGTATAGTTTCTTCATTCTAACGGGTTATTAGCCAATTCCAATTAATAAACTTTTTTACTTACTTCTTAAAAATTTTTTAATTTTATCCTTCTTCTCATATCACGTATTTTTGAAACTTTTTATTTTTTCCCTCAACAGATATTCATAGACTAAACTAGTTTTTTCAATGTTTTTTAGTTCTATATATTCATTCACTATATGTGCTTGTTTGGGATCTCCCGGACCAAAATTCACTGAAACAGAATCTTTATAGAATATTGCATCATATCTTAGACTGCTGACTAATTTTTCTGGGTTTATATTTAAAACAGATTTAACACAATACTCTAGTTGCTTAGTTAAATCTGATTCTTTAGAAACATATCCTGGTATTGCAGATTTTATTTCGAATTCATAATTTATTCCCAACTCTTTGGAAACTGTGTCAACAATCTCCTTATCAAAAAGTTTATCTTCATTAGGTGAAATAGCCCTATAATAACTAAAGGCAAAAAATCCTGGTACTATTCCATCATTATTAGAAGAATTTATAGTATATCCGCCCAAATTAATATTATATTTCTTACTTAGTTCTTCATTTAATTTGAGGGCAAACTTTGATGCTTCAAGAAATGCATTTACACCTTCATTCGCCATGCTTGCATGGACTTGCTTTCCAAAAACTTTTATAACACCTCTTATTATACCGTAGTGCCCTATGTAGATATTTGGGAAGCTAGGTTCTCCAAATATTACCTCCTTAGGTTTAATTCCGATTTCCTCTGTTAAATATTTAGAACCAATTCCTCCACTCTCCTCATCGGGAACAAAGGCGATCTCTATTGGTGTCTCATTGAACCTTAATAAAGCTAAATATAAGCTAACTATAGCTCCTTTCATATCTGACGTTCCCCTACCAAATGCTTTGTTATCAATTATCTTTAGTTTAAACGGTTCTGTTATCCAATTATCCCCAGGTGGAACTACGTCATAATGAAAATTAAAATGAAGTAATGGTTCTCTAGAATTTTTTACAATCAGTATAACTCTTTTATATCCTTTATGTTGAGGAGAATAAATATAATTTTTATCAATGTATTCCTCCGGTATGGTTATAAGTTCGGTTTTAAATCCTAATCTAGAAAATAAATCCTTCAAATAGTTTACAATTGTTTCATAATCTTTTCCAGGTGGATTTACCGTTTGAATTTCTATTAAATCTCTCAATAACGAAACAATCATCACTTTACACTCTCTTAGCCTTAATCAGATTCGATTTACCTAGTTTGCTCTCTAATTCCATTAACTCGTTTTCATCGTATACTTTTCCACCCTTTTCTAAATACTTTATAAGTTCAACACAAAATCTAGATGCATGCTCAAACATTGTTAGATTTTGAACTCCAGTATCATATCCGGGTATTACTTGTTTAGAAACAGTTGCTAAGCCAATGACCGGTGAAGAAGTATACAGCCAAGGGGAAATTAAAGTACTAATATGATATACATTATAGTCTAAAGGTGTAAGATCACCGGTAGTAAGAGGTACCATATAAATTTCGTGTTCAGTAACTCTATTATAGATATCAATGACGTTATCATGCAATTTCAATATATAACCGTCTTTAATAACATGTGTTAATGCAAAATCGTCGTATTTTGCTAACCTATTCCCCTTAGTAGAATCTATAGATAATATAAATGAAGCTGTAGGGTCTACTTCAATTTTTAATGCATCATCTAATCCCATTAATGGAACCATAAAGTCAAATGGTTTATGAGGGATAAGTTTAGCTTTAGTAGCTAGATTTGTAACAAATACTATATCAATATCAAAGACAATTCCTTTATCCATTAGGTCAAGAAGTTCGAAAAGTGTAGTTAACGTGATAATAGCGCCATCAGCATCAGAAACTAAACCCTTATTCGTATTAATCATCTGTATTGCTCCTAATCTTCCTAAAATCTCAATCTTATCCTTCCCTCCACCTTTATATAAAACTTTAATATAAGGAACCTCACCCACTGTAATTTCCTCATATTTAACCTTATTTTCTAATCTCTTTCTAATTATCTCTAGTGGGTTTTTAGATTCTAAGATATCAATTACGTCAATTAGAGTTTTTAAAATCATATTCTCAGCTTCCCTGGATTTAGAATATCATGCGGATCAACCATTTTCTTTAGTTTTTTCATTAATTCTAGTCTATATTCCTCATCAACTCTATCATTTACTACTAGGGAATGTATTTCAAATGGTATACCCTCCTTTATCATTATCGAATCTATTAGTTCGAAATTGCTTTTATCTGACATGAATACAGTATAGATTATCGTTTCACCTCTTAAAGTCATAACATCCCCGTGAATTAATACGTTTGAACCTAAAGCTTTCTTTATTTGACTTACAACACTCAGAAAACTATTTAGAGGTAGCAATCTTACCTCGTAGAAATAGTTTGGAAATCTAGTTAACTTACTCATAGTCACGTAAATTGCTGCGAATGCTAATTCGTCTAAAAACCTCATATTTACTTCTTCTCCGAAACTTTTAGTGCTTGCTAATATAACATTCCACTTTCCCGGTTTAACTCTACCTTGAGAGACCAAAGCCAAAGCTTCTTCGTCTTCTACTGTAATTCTTCTTATATTAGATCTTTCTTTTTCTAAATCTTTTAAGAACTTAACTACTTCACTGACGTTATTGAAACGTACTAATTGATCTTTCCAGTCTTCATAATCAATAACAGCTACTTCAGCCTCAGTTATAATTCCAGTAGTCCCGGCAGCTTGAGCAACGGCTAAAGTCATATCTCCAGTAAGTTCTTGAGATCCATTAGGAGCTACTATTTTTACGCGTCTGATCCCATTACCATGAAAATGATATCCAAATTGATAAGATCCTATTCCTACATCTCCACCGGCAATGTAACCTCCTAATGTAGATATATAAAAGCTACTAGGATATACTCTTAACTCCTTTCCTTTTTTTCTTAAGTAATTAAGTGCTTGCAAAACTTTAACGCCAGGAGATATTTTTAAAAAGTCTCCATCAAGTTCCAATACTTTATTCAATTTCTGAATATCAACAACTATTGAGGGAAAAATAGGTAAAACTTGACCAATTGTTGAAGTACCAGCACCTCTAGCCAATAAAGGAATACGATATTTGCTACAAACTTTAATAGCGTATTCAATGTCATTCTCATCTTCAGCTATTACAGCACCCAAAATTCTTTTACCCATTTTTGAAAGAATAGGTGAAACTAAGTAAGGAGCTTTTGAATACTCATCTATAATTTCTTCAGTATCAATAAATTTAGAACCAAATTCTTTTTCAAACTCTTTTTTAGCCAATAAAAATGTCTCCATCAGAAGTATTTTTAAAATGTTCGTATTAAAGAATTTCCTTTAACTAAGTAAAAAACATTACTTAATTGTTTGATAACTTAATATCCTTTTCAAGTTTTTACAACTCCGATGAAGAAAGGTAATAGTTAACTTTAGAAAATATTAAGGATTATAATCTCAGTTGAAACACTTCTTTGTCTAACTGCTAGAAAAAATCTCCTCTCCATTTATAAATACTTTTTTAACATTCAACTTTTCATCCATTACGATTAAGTCAGCCCTCTTCCCCTTTTCAATAATCCCTCTGTCACTAAGTCCTATTGCCCTTGCTGGATTATATGAACATATGAGTGAAGCCTCCCTTATTCCTATAATACTTGATAGATTTTTAAATGCCTTATCCATTGTTAAAGTACTCCCGGCCAATTTTCCATCCTCAGTCCTTGCAATACCATTTTCAACCCTTATCCTCATTTTACCCAAAGTATAAGTACCATCTTGAAGATCAGTAGCTATTATAGAATCTGTTACTGCAACAATTCTTTTTATATCAACTATTTTAGTTAAAAACCTCACCACCTCTTTATCAACGTGTATAAAGTCTGGAATTATTTCAATAAATGGAGAAAAATTAATACTAGCTAAAATTACGCCTGGATCTCTATGATGAAATGCCCTCATTGCATTAAATAAATGTGTAACCCTACTAGCACCTAAGAGGAATGCTTTAACTGCTGTCTCATAATCTGCATCTGTATGTCCTATTGAAGGGTAAATTCCCAGACTTAACATGAATGGAATAAAATCCAGATCTTTTTCGGGAGAATAAGTTATTGTTATTACTTTATTATTACTCTCTCTGACACACTCCAACACTTCATTCTTGTCTGGGTTTCTTATATATCTTACATCTTGTGCACCAGCATGTTTTTCACTTATATAAGGACCTTCTAAGTGGAGTCCTAAAATATCTGTCTGTGATATAGCCTTACAAGCCTCCAACAGACTTTCTCTAGGCATTGTAACTGTTGTAGGTAAGAAAGTTGTTACACCATGTTGGATCAGTTTCTTTTTCATCCCTATAGCGTTTTTTATGAAATCATCCTCACTATCCCATGATGTATAATCATATCCACCAATTCCGTGAGTATGAATATCAACAAACGCTGGAAGTAAGAGCATTCCCTCTAAGTCTTCCCCCTCAGTCCTTTCCTCTAATATTTCACTAATTATACCATCTTTAATTATCACACTACCCCTTTCAATTTCTTTATAAGGTGTTATGATCTTAGCGTTTGTTAATTTTAACTCCATTAAGGTTTATTAAAGTTAGAGAGGTATAAAATGTATGGGAGGGATTTTTGGGTTTATATGTAAAAATCCTAGGGATGTTTCTATTATTAATATTGGTTTAAAAAGGCTCATTTATAGGGGGTATGATAGTGCGGGTATTGCTTATGAAAAGGACTCCTCATTAGAAGTAATTAAGATGTTGGGTAATATTGCTAGGAATGAACTTAAGGTGAATGATAAGTCTAAAGTCGCCTTAGGTCATACTAGGTATGCAAGTAGGGGATGGCCAACATTAAATAATGCACATCCGATAACTGATTGTAAAGGGGAAATTGGACTGGTTATGGATGGTATTTTATACGATTATGAGGTATTAAGGGAAAAATTGGAGAGAGAAGGACACAAATTTGTTACTACTACTGATACTGAAGTTTTACCACATTATCTGGAAGGAAATTATGAGGAGAAGTTAAAGGGTATCTGGAACGTAATCAAAGGTCTGTATTCCTTTGCTTTCATAGTTAAGGGTGTTGAAAAGATATTTGCAGTAAATGCTGGTCAAGGGTTATATATTGGTATTTCTAATGAATGTTTCTTTATTTCAAGTGATTTACCCTCTTTAACTGGTTTTGCGGAAAACGCTATCATTGTCCCGGAGAATACTTATGTAATATTATCTCCAGATAGTTTTAAGATATTTAACACCCAAGGTGAAGTAAATGGTGAATTAAAGAGGGTTAAGTATAAGGAAGAGATTGCAGATAAGGGAGGTTTTTCACACTTTATGCTAAAAGAAATTTATGATATTCCTCTCTCATTAATAAATTCTGTAAATTCACTCATGGAAAAGTACTTATCTTTAGCTTCAATGATAATTGCAAATGCTAGAAAGGTTTACATTATTGCTAATGGTAGTAGTTTACACGCCGGCTATATTTCTTCCTATTACCTTCACGATGTTAGTTTAAACGTTGTAAGTGCGGCTGAATTTCCTTATTACGCATTAGATAACATTACAACTGGAACTGTGGTTATTGCAATTAGTCAAAGTGGCGAGACTTCAGATGTAATAAGGAGTGTTAAACTTGCAAAGCAGAGGGGCGCTGTAATTTTGGGTATTACTAACTCTGTAGGCTCTAGATTAGCTTTAGAATCAAACGTTTATTTACCAATAACTGCCGGACCGGAACTTGCTGTCCCGGCTACAAAAACCTTCACTTCTACAATTATTGTTCTCAAAATTTTATCTGATTATGTGTCTTATCAACTAGGTAAAATTGATAAGAAAGACATAGATCATGATAAGAACGAAATACAAAGATTATCAAAATTGGTTTTAGACTCATTACCCTATATGGAGAAAAGAGCTGAGGAGTTAGTTAATTTAATTGATAAAGAAAGTCTATATGTTGCTAGTAGTGGGATCAATTATCCTATTGCCCTTGAAGGTGCTTTAAAGTTTAAGGAGGCTTCACTAACCCATGCTGAAGGTATTCAATTGGGAGAACTTCTTCATGGTCCAATTGTTTTAGCTAATAAGGGTTATCCGATACTAATTATAAAGCCTGCTGAAGAACAAGCTGAGGACTTATATAACAAAGTTATCAAGTTAGCAAAAGATAGGGGCAGTCCTATAATTACTATTTCCCCAGAGGGCGATTTTAGGAGCGTAAAGACTACTAGAGATCTTTCTCCAATAGCTAATGTTATTCCCCTTCAACTACTAGCTTATAAACTTGGCGTTAAGAAGGAGTTACCAATTGATACTCCAGTAGGTTTAGTTAAGGCCGTAACTATATAACTTTCTTTTTTAGTAGTTCAAAAACCTCCTCTGGGTTTGGAATATCTCTAATTATTTCTACCTTTCCCCCCTTTAATATTAAGTATATTGAACCGCAGTGAAACCTTTTAGCCAAAAAACCTATAGAAAAGAATGCATCATCAATGGTGGAGTACATAATCTTTTTCTTTGAAAAAGGTGTTTTTATTATTATTTCACTCTCATCGAACTCATAAGTATGCATTCTTTTCCAGATTATGTATAAGAAGAGTAATGAATATACAATTACCAAAAATAAAATAAAATCAAATACTTTGTAAAAATCTAAAAATAAGGAGAAGATGAAAATTAGAATAGTTCCTTTTACTACTGTTTTTGTAACTGTTGGTTTAGTAACCAACATGCTACCTTTCTCCCGTTATATTCGAATAATGGTGGTTCCTGTTTTTTACATATCTCCATTACAAACGGACATCTTGGGTTAAATCTACAACCATTAGGGGGATTAATTAATGATGGTACTTCTCCACTTGGTGGTTGTAGTTCCCTTCTCTTTAATGATGGTACTGATGCAATTAAACTTTGAGTATATGGGTGTTTCGGTGAAGAAATTATGTCTTCAGAACTACCGATTTCCATTAATTTTCCAGCATACAATACCGCAATCCTATCTGAAATATATCTTGCAACATGAATATTGTGAGTTATGAACATGTATGTTATTCCTCTTTCTCTCTGAATTTTTACTAGAAGATTTAATATCTGCGACTGAACTGAAGCATCTAACGCGGAAGTTGGCTCATCTAATACAATAAATTCTGGTTCAGTTATTAATGCCCTAGCTATTGCTACTCTTTGTAATTGTCCACCAGATAATTCTTTCGGATACTTTTCGGCTACATAATCAAAGTCTAAGCCAACACTCTCTAACGCTTCCTTTACCAACTTCCTTTTAGTATCTGAACTTACTTTTCTTAGAGGTTCAGCAACTACATCAAATATTTTCATCTTGGGATCTATACTACTTGCAGGATTCTGGAAAACCATTGAAATTTTCTTTCTTATCTCGTTAATGTTTTTGTCAGTTATTTTTTTACCTCTGTAATATATTTCCCCAGCTGTTGGTTTATCTAACGTTACAAGAATTCTTCCTAAAGTCGTTTTCCCAGAACCAGATTCCCCTACAACGCCTAAAGTCTCTTTCTCATAAATTTCCAAGTCTATACCATCAAGTGCCTTTACTATAACCGGTTTTTTCCCTAAAATTTTATCTAAAATACCATAACTGCCTACTATAAAATATTTCTTCAATCCCACTACTCTTATTAATTCATTCATATAACCAACACCTTACTCTTCTATTATTTATCTCTTTCAATTCTGGTTCTTTATTTTTACATATATCCATTACCTTATTGCATCTAGGATGAAACTTACATCCAGTTGGTAAAACTAAAAATGACGGTGGGCTACCCTCAATTACTCTTAATTCCCCTTCTTTCTTCGAAATCGTTGGAATACTACTTACTAACCCTTGAGTATAGGGATGCATTGGATTTTTGATAACTTCCTCTATATTACCATCCTCCATTATCCTTCCAGCATACATTACCATTATTCTATCAGCAATAGCGTAAACAAGAGATATATCGTGAGAGATAAAAAGGATAGAAATTCCCTCCTCTTCTCTAAGCTGTTTAAATAGTTTTACTACTTGAGCTTGTATTGTAACGTCCAATGCTGAAGTAGGCTCATCGGCAATAAGTATTTTTGGTCTTAAAATTAGAGCCATAGCAATTACGACTCTTTGGACTTGTCCTCCTGATAATTGGTGAGGATACTTCTTTATTATTTCTTCTGGATCCGGTAATCTAACATCTTTTACAGCATTTAAAATTATTTCTTTAGCTTCTTTTTCATCAAAATTTTTACCATCTCTGCTTGCTTTAACCCTTACGGCTTCCAGAAGCTGATATTCAACAGATTTTACTGGGTTTAGACTATTTAACGGATTCTGGAATATCATGAAAATTCCATTACCTCTTATATTTACCATTTCCTTCTCGGGAATTTTAGTTATGTCTTTTCCTTGAAAGAGAATCTCACCGCCCTCAAAGTAGGCATTTGGTGGTAATAATCTAATAATTGAATGACCTAGAGTAGACTTACCTGAACCCGATTCTCCAACAATTCCTATAATTTCTCCGCTCTCCACATTAAAGGTTACATTATGTAGGACTCTAAATTTCCCAACTAGTGATTTATACCCTACTGAAAGATTTTTGACTTCAAGGACTTTCAATATGTAACCCTCCCTGCAATTACATCTTGTAATCTATCACCCAAAATTACGAATGACGCTACCAAAACTAAAATGATAATGGAGGGAAATAAAGACCACCACCATACATGCGGTAAGTACTGTAAACCATCAGATACCATTGCACCCCACTCTGGCTGATTAATACCTTGTAGTCCTATTCCTAAAAAGGTTAAGCTTGCATAAGTTAAAATTACGTTGCCAAAGTCTAACGCAGCATAAGATAGGATAGGATCTATAACGTTATGGAACACATGTTTGAAAATTATTCTAAAACTTCTAAACCCCATTAATTTTGCCATATCAACATAACCCATGTTCTTAACTACTAAAGTTTGACTTCTAAATAATCTTGCATATGTTGCCCACCAAGGTATCATTAATCCAATCATTGCACTAGTAAAACTAGATCCCAAAAGAACTGCAACAGCAATAACCAGTATTAGACCGGGTATTGCTAAGAATACATCTGTAATTCTCATCAACACTTCATCAACCCATCCTCCAAAATACCCAGCAAACATTCCTATTAAACCTCCAATTATAATTGCTGAAATTACAACTACAGTTGATATTTCTGCATCTGAGGGGGCAGCGTATAAGATTCTACTCAGAATGTCTTCACCATTATAATTCGTTCCGAAAGGATGATGAATTGATGGCGGTAATAATGATGCTGTGAAATTAAATTGGAATGGATTATATGGTAGGAACTTGTATGCTAACGGAAAATATAGAATTTGATGAGAAGCATATTGCAAAAGCCCCTCAAATATAGACCATGTATAGTAAGCGAAGATTATTATTAACGCACCAAATGCTACTTTACTTTTTAGCGCGTTTCTCATTAAGCTATTCTTATATATAAAATAAATTCCTAAAGCTACAAAAGAGGCGGTTATGCTGAATGTAGAAAATAGTACATAAGGCACTAACACAGTGTTATGATAATGTAAGGCTTTTAAGGTTCCTTTATTTGCTGAATACGCATAAATACCTATATTAATTATAAGATAAGCAACAACTGCAATTATAAATATTTTACTTACTTTCATTCTAATTTCACCCTTGGGTCTAAAATACCGTAAAGTACATCAGCTATAAAGTTGGCTATTATTACAGCAATACCAATAATTATCGTAAAATCTAAAACGGCTATGTAATCTAAGCTTTCTATTGCTTGAGTTATGAAATAACCAATTCCCAAATAGTGGTAAATATCCTCAATTATTACTGCCCCAGCAACGGAATAGCCAAAAAACAGTGCTATAAGTGTTATTACTGGGATTAGGCTATTTCGCAAAGCAACTCTGTAAACTACATAATTTCTCTTTAATCCTTTAGCAAAGGCCAATTTCGTATAATCAGATTCCATTGCATCAAGCATAGACGACCTTGTTATCCTAGTAAATAATCCGAATGTGATTATAGCTATTGAAATTGCTGGTAACACCGCGTGTCTTACTGCCGATATAAAATATGGCCAGTCTCCAGCTATTAATGCATTTAAGATAGGGAATGGTGTATATGAGGGTGGAGCTTTTAATAAAGGATTAACCGTCCCGTTAGGTGGTAATAAGCCTAAATAATAAGCTATAATTAGTTGGAGTACTAGAGCAACTAAAAATGGGGGAGAAGCCCAAGTTAATAAATAAACACCTTTTATAGACCTATCTTTTAAAGTCCCTCTGTTTGCAGCAGCAACAGCACCGCTTAATATTCCAATTATTGCTGCTAGAATATCACCGGGTATAACAATTTGAAGACTGATTGGCAAATAATGAAATAAAAGAGAAGATTCTTGAACCTTATATATAGGATCTATGCCCCAATTCCCAGTAAAAATATCCTTTATGTAATCCACAAATTGAACGTAGAGTGGGGCGTTAAGATTATACTCTTTTATTATCTCATCTATTTCTGTAGGAGGAGCGTGAGGGTTTCCAGCATATATTCTGGCTAAGGCTGCTGGATTTGGGGCAGCAGCGTGAATAAGAATAAACACAAAAAGTATAAGAAGTAGTAATGTCACAATCCCGTTTATAACCCTTCTGACCGCGAATTTCAAAAATGAACTTTGCATAATTAAACTACCCATAATCATGATTTAAAATTTATTGTTTTATGTCATTACCAACACTGATTAGTTTGATAAGATTTAAATAATAGAATTAGAAACTTTTTATTGGTCTAATATGAATAGGAAATTAACTCGTGGAGTATCAGGAGCTGTAATTGCAGCAATAGTAGTTGTAATAATAATAATAGCGGCAGTAGCTGCAATAATGCTAACAAGTCATAAAACTACTCCAACAACTGTTTCGACTACTTCAATTACTTCTACGACTACTCCAACAATTTCGACTACCACGACGACAACGACTACTACTACAACAACAACCACTACTACAACTTCAATAACCACTACTACGACAATTACGCTTTCTCCTCCAAATTCATCTACTTTGGTTGATGTAGCTCAAACTGCTCCTCCAGATGCTTTAGATCCGGCAACCGGGTTTTATGTGCAAGATGGTCCATTGTTTACAGCTGTTTTCCAAGAGCTTGTGGAGTTTAATGGTAGTAATTATCATGAGGTAGTTCCGGTAATTGCTCAGAATTATACTACAACTGATTATCAGCATTGGATATTTTACATTAGGCACGGAATTTACTTCCCAGATGGTGTTCAGGTTAATGCATCAACAGTATGGTTCTCCTTATATAGGACTATATTGATGGGTCAAGGTCCTGGAGTAGCAAACTATATTGAATTACTATTTAATGCTACAATTTATGGTCAAACTGGTTATGCTATACCATGGGGTGTTAATTACGCAATACAAAATGCTACTGGCTTACCAACTGCAAACAATTATACACTAACAGCAGAAGTATTAGCGTCAATATTATCTCACTTTAATGCAAACAATGCAACAATACAAAAAATAATGAGTTATCCAAATCAAGCAGTTGTAGTCCTAGGACCTTATGAGGTAGAAATCAATACATTAGAACCATACAGGTTCTTCATTTACGATATAGCATCATGGTGGGGTGCTATTGTTAATCCTGTGTTTGTGGATGAGCATGGTGGTGTACAGCCAAATACACCAAATTCATATATTGATGAGTATGGTATGAATGGGACTGGGCCGTATCTAATAGTTAAGGTTACTCCAGGGTTCTCTACAATAGTATTGGAGGCTAATCCTAACTATTGGGGTAAGTATCAGAATGTACCTGCTGTAGCTCAACCAGCTCATATTAAATATATTGTAATTGATTACGGATTATCACATAATGATAGAGTAGAGGACTTCTTAACAAACCAAGCCCAAATATCTTACGTTTCAATACCATACTTAGGACAAATACTAGGACAGAAGCCATATTCATTATTACCTTTAAACGTTTCATTTAGGAACTTTGGTGCTGAACCTGGTGTATTCTACATTTCAATGAACATGGAGCAATTTCCAACAAACATCACTGATTTTAGACTAGCTATAGTTCATGCAATTAACTACCAGCAGTTATTACAAATATTTAGTTATAATGGTAAGATTTTAGCAGCTGAGTTTTTAGGACCAATATCTCCACAATTCCCAGGTTATTATAATCCGGATAACTTGACACCGTACCAGTATAACCCAGCATTAGCTATGAAATATCTAAATGAGGCTGGTTATGAAGGAGACTTCTACGTAGTTTTACCAAACGGTACAATATTAGGTAATCCTAACGGTCAAGAATTACCTACATTAAACATATATGCATTAGCCCCCGTAACACCATTAGAGCAAGATGAACTTGAAATAATAACTCAAGATTTACAACAAATAGGTCTTAGTGTTTCAGTGAAATATGTCTTACCATCAGTAACAGATGGATGGACAACGCCATCTGGTACTCCAGATATGGTAGATCTAGGATGGTTCCCAGATTGGCCAGATCCCGTATTCCAACAATTAATGCCATTAACTAATGTACAATTTGGTGGTATCTCTGGAAATCTAGCATGGGTAAATATATCAACTCTACAACAGATTTATCAGACACTACCATTTATTACTAACCAGACGGAACAAATACAGCTAGTGGCTAAAATATATCAAATACTCTACAATGAAGCACCCTATGCATGGCTACCAGTCCCAGATACATACTATATAGTACAACCGTACGTACAAGGATTTGTATACAACCCATATGTAGGCTACTTCTACAACATGATGTACTACTCCACGTATACCTATTCAAGTCAAGGCATGTAATTTTTTATCTTTTTCAAAAGAGGTTTAAGCAACTCTTCTAATGTTTATACCCGTTTTTATTTTTTAAGTTTAATAAATCAACTATTTAAATAGAAGGTAATCGTATAATCTATGAGACAAAAGAAAGATAGGTTTTTCAGTACTCTCAGATGAAAAGAGATAAAAGAGAAACTATAAAAATTGAAAGAAATTACGGTTCTTCAGAGATTCGACATAGGCTTAGGAACTCATTGGAAAACTTGAGTTAAGAGTATTAGAGCAGATTATGGTTTCTCGAAAGACGAGGTTGTTAAAATAGTAAACAAATGATAGTTGAATTAAACCCATTTGAAATTAATGAGGCTGAGTTTGAATTCATTATGAAAAATGTGAGGATAAAGGCCCATCCACAAATATTATCCCACATTTTATACTGTGATTTCAAAAAGCTTTTAAAGAAAAGAATAAAGAGGCTGGAAAATAGGGTATAAATTGGTGCCTCTATTTCTCATCCTTTATTTAATTTAAGGACCACATTAGAAATGTTAAGATTTGCTCATCCTTTTGATTCAGTAAAATGAAAAAGAAGAATTTATTTTTTTTACTTAGATAATACTCTGTGATAACCCAATAAAATTAATCCAATTATGATGAGAAGTGAAGCTATTGTATATCCAATACCTTGAAATCCACTGTTGATAATTTTTATAAACAAATATACATGTGCTGGATTATATCCATTATGTAAGAAAATTGCGTTTGCATTGTTATCAGTTAAAGAAAAGGAGAAATTCCCATTTACCTCCTCGCTTTTTATTAACTCTAAGTACTTAAGAACCTCAATTGTTACAGTGGAATTTGTATAACCTCTCACTACGAGCTCTCCTTGATACTTTGGTATATTTATCGTATACGCTCCAAGATCTGATAAAGTTCTATTAAAGCTACTCTTATATATTACTTCATTAGAAACGAAATAAGTAATTGGGACTAGTAATATACCAAGGACTATTAAAAACAGACTAATATAAAGAAGCTTCACATGTGAAAACTTATTAAAACTGATTTTTAAGCATAATGGTAACAAGCAACTTTACGATTATTAATACTCTTGCTAGGAGGAAAATTATTTTTACAAATATCTACCCTAAATGAGCAGAAAGGATAAAATGGGCATCCATTCTCGTTTAATTTTTCTTCACTAACTATATATTGATTATCTCTGTTCACACTAGCAATATCAATTATATTCTCTTTTAGAAATTTCGTATAAGGATGTAATGGTTTCTCTAATATATCTAGAAAATCTCCTTCTTCAACTAGCCTACCTTTATAAAGAATTAGCCCTTTAACGTTTTTCACCTTATGATAAAAATACTTAGCAATTCCTAAATCATGAGTTATCATAATAACTTTTAAGTCATTTTTTTCTATTATATTTGCTAACAAATTTACAATGCTTAATCTTAATGAAGCATCTAACATTGATGTAGGTTCATCAGCTACTAAGATCTTAGGACTAGGAACTAAAGCCCTAGCAATATTTGCCCTCTGTAATTGTCCACCGGATAATTGGTGGGGGTACTTATAAAACTCCCTTTCACTTAATCCTACACTTTTTAATAACTCTATCACCCTTTCTTTATAGTTTTTCCTTCCATAGTATTTCTTTACAACATAACCTATTGATTCACCTACAGTCTTGTTTGGATTAAAAGATGCAAAGGGGTCTTGTGCAATATATTGGATTTCTCTCCTAATAATTTTCAGCATCTTTCTCTTATTTTTCCACACGTTAACTCCCTTGTAATAATACGTTCCTTCAGAGGGTTTTATAAGACCTAAAATTACTTTTCCTAATGTTGTCTTACCGGCACCACTTTCTCCTATGACTAATGCAGATGAAGTTATCTCATCAGTAGTTATATCTCTCAGTGCGTAAACAGCTCTTTTCCTTGAAAGTAATCCACCACCAAATTTAACTGATATTTTTTCTAGCTTTATCATAAAGAAAACACCTAACTAACCTAGTATTAGCTGTATACAACCCCGGTTCCTCCATCTTGCAAATTTCAGACACATAACTACACCTAGTATGAAAAGGACAACCCTTTAGCGGTATTTCTCCTTCACTTATAGGTTTTAATTTACTAACATCCTTATAAATTGATGGAACTGAATTAATTAAACCTTGTGTATAAGGATGTAGCGGATTATTCATTATTTCTTCAGTGTTTCCAAACTCCATAACCTGCCCAGCATATAAGACAAGCATTTTCTTAGCAATATAATTAGCCACTCCAATATCATGAGTTATTAAAATAATTGTAGTTCCTAGTTCCTTATTTATTTTCATTACTAAATCAAGGATTGATTTTTGCGTAGCTACATCTAAAGCGCTTGTTGGTTCATCTAAAATAATAAGTTCAGGATCAAGAAGAAGTGATAAGGCAATTAATACTCTTTGCTTCATTCCACCGCTCAGTTCGTGAGGATAAGATGATAAAACTCTTTCATCTAAAGATACCATTTTTACAGCTTCTTTAGCCTTATCATATATAGTGTTTCTATCTGTAATACCGTGAGATATTGCTGTATCATAAAAATGATCGATTATTCTCATAACACCGTTTAAAGAATTTTGACTAGCTTGAGGTACATAACTGATCTTCTTCCATAGATACTCCCTTTTAAATCTCTTAATGTCAACTGAGAGAATATCTTCACCTTCATAAAGTATTTTACCCTTGGTTATCTTTCCTGGGGGTTTAATGCTCCTAATAATCGCTTTAGCCAAAGTTGTTTTTCCAGAACCGCTCTCTCCAATAATTCCTAATATTTCTCCCCTCTCTATTTCAAAAGAAACATCTTTTAATGCTACTATTTCTTGCTTGTGAATAAAGTAAGCTACTGATAGATCTTGTACTTTTAGAAGCAATCTAGTCACCCATTTTTACTCTGGGATCCAGCAAGGAATATGTTAGATCTGCCAAAAATACTCCAATTACGACTGCTAAAACTATTATAACTAAAATACCCATCTCTACTGGGTAATCGTTATTCATTATTGAGTTATAAAGAAGTAATCCCACGCCGGGATAACTAAAGATTTCTTCTAAAAAGACTGAACCTCCAAAGGAGAAACCTAATGTGATTATTAAACTGGTGTAAAGGGGTAGTATTGAATTCCTTCCAACATATTTTGATTCAATTATCTTATCCATTACACCCCTAGTTTCTGCAAAATCTACATAGTCCTCCCTTAATGTATAAATTGTATTAGCTCTCATATGTATTGCCCAACCAGCTAAATTGATTAACGTTAAGGTTAAGATTGGTAGGGTTGCGTGATAAAGAACACTTTCAATAAATGGGAAATTAAACCCTGGTGTCACATTAACCGAATATGCACCACCGCTTGGAAATATATGAAGTTCATAACCTAAGAAGAATAAGAATAGTGTACCTAAGATATAAATTGGTATAGCCCTAATCGTTATGAATGTCATAAGTAGAGTAGAATCTTTTTTAGTTCCTCTTTTATATCCCATAATTTCTCCAGCCCTAATACCAATAAAGAAGCTTATAATGACTGACGTTACAATCACGAAAAGCGTCCATGGTAAGGCATTTGCTATTAATGTAGTTACAGGTACCTCATAAACTATACTAACTCCTAAATTTCCATGAAGAAAATTACCTAAGTAAGTTAAAGCTTGAATAACTGGATTTCCATGTGGTCGTAAAGTTTCTAAATATTGCTCTAAACTAGTATATATCTCGGCTGATCTAATGGAGCTTAAGGCTGATGGAGAAATTTGGCTAAGAATATAGTTAGCTGGACTTGTAGGTGAAAATTCTAATAATGCCCAGGTAAATATTATTGTTGCTAGGATAGTAACTATCGACATGATAACACGTCGAATAAGCCATGTTTTCATAATTATAGTGTTAATTCACCAACTATATAAATATTTAATATAACTAACAATTGTTTATCACTAATTTTACGGTACTTAAACATTTGAAAAAGTTTATATATCATGATTATATATTTTTATTTTGTGATTGGAATGAAGACTAAAATACTGTATAGTATACCACTACTTATTCTACTGCTAGGCTTAATATTACCGTCTGTAACTATAGTTACAAACTCACAAACTTCGAACGTATTAACAATTGGTTGGGTAACTAGTTCTCCATACACTAGCTTATCCTCATATAATCCGAACATATTCTCTGGTGGACTTGGAGGAGCATTTTATGGTCTCGTCTATGCTTATTCTGCAATACTTAATGTTTCTAACAATCAAATGCTACCTGGGATTGTGGAGAACTGGACGTTCTCTCCATCAAACTGGGTTCAAGAATTTAATTCACTCAGTAGTGTTAATGTGACACTATACTTGAATCCTAATGCTCATTGGGCAAACGGACAACCAGTTACTGCTTACGATATTTTAGCAACATGTCTAATTCTAGATATGTATAGTGCTCCGCCATTTCCAAATTACACCGTGATTAACAATTACACAATAACTATCTCATACCCTAAGGATTACGTTTCACCATATTTAATGCCTTTCACACTTTTGGATACGGTAGGATTAGGTGAAGTTGCAGTTATAACTAATTACCAAGTATGGAAGCCAATTATTACACAAATTGAAGGGAACTGGACTTTATTACAAGAAGGTAAAGTAAAGACTACAGTATTTAGAAGTATGATAAGAAGTTTTAACCCAGCGTTAGTAGCCTCAATTTCTGCAGACTATAACGGACCATTCTATGTGAGTCAAATAACTCCAAGTGAAATAGTATTATCAAAGAACCCTGGATTTTATGCTGCAAATATGGTTCCATGGAATGAAGTAATAATCTATCAATATACTTCTTCTCAAGACCTATTAGCAGGAGTAAAAACAGGTGAAATAGATTTACTTTATACAGGGGCTACATCGTTACCATCTTTAGCTTTATCATCATTACCTAGTAGTTATAAGGTAATCTCAATACCTCAACCTGGTGGATATGGACTATACTTCAACTTGCAAAACCCATGGTTAAAGTATGTGCAAGTGAGACAAGCAATAGCTTATATAATAAATAGGACTGCAGTTGCTTTAGTAGGTGGTGCAAAATATTCTCCAGTCCATGTACCAAATGGAATACCTAACTTCTCATACTTTAATGAATTTAGAACCCCCGCAGTATCTAACTTAAATCCATATAATGTAAACTTAACTAAAGCAGCAGAATTATTAGAAAGTGTTGGTTTTACTGAAAAGAACGGACAATGGTATACCCCCGCTGGTACACCGTTTACATTAAATATTACAGACACAATTAGTTCATCACCAGGAGTAACTTCAATGTTAACATTAATAGCTGATGAACTAACGTCATTCGGTATTCCGACTACCTATTCAGTTTCAACTATTGCTTCAATAAATCACCAACTTTACAAATCTGGAGATTATGGTTTGGTATTCCAGGCATGGGGCGGCTACTATCCTGGTACAGTTGATTGGTACTTACAACTACAATATCTTAGCGGAATACCATACAATGTAACTCACTGGGACCTACTAGTCCCATTACCTAATGGTAGTGTATATAATATGTCAAAGCTTTACGTAGAATCGACTGCACCAAATTCAACTTCGCAATTAATAGCAGCAAATGATGAAATAGCATATGCATTAAACTACTATCTGCCAGTATTACCATTAGTCTATACAGATTATGTAATTGTTTACAATTCCAATGTAATATCAGCCCCTCCATCAAGCTCATGGTTCTGGGAAGAAGCATTATATGGAATTGGAGGAACAGCACTCTTACAAGCGGGATTCCAATATGGATATCTTGTTCCTACAACAGTAACTACAACTACGACATCAATACCAACAGTTACCTCTACAACTACAGTACCAGTTACCTCTACCGTTACCTCTACAACTACCTCTGTAGTACCTCCATCAACTGTAACTGTGAGTACTACTAATGTAGGATTAATAGTAGGAGTAGCTGTAGCGATAATAATCGTGGTTATTATAGTTGCTGTACTCCTGCTAAGAAGAAGGAGGTAAAATAAAACGCTAGAAGAATATAGGGTTTTATTAGCTATAGGATACATTTTTTTATTCCTCTCAATTTTTTCCCTTATTTTTGATTATAATAATATGGCAGTACTTCCCATCTTACTTTATATCCTCATCCTATCACTTTTTCTCATTATATTTTCAATTTATAAAATAAGAAAAAGCTTAAGAAAATAAACGATAAACTTCCACCATATTTCCAAAAATAGCAGAAATATGAGCATCGTGACGTTGGTTTAAAGGAGTCTAAGACCAACTAACAATGAGGACTAAGTCCTATACTCAATTATAATTGAAATGAAAGTGTATGGACAAACAGCGTCAGAAAAGATAAATACTGTTAATATGAATATTTTAATATGAACATACTAGAATATATAAAGTTAATATGGAGGAATAAAAAGAGTCGAGTAGGGCTAATTATACTTGTCTTCTACTTAATTTTAGCATTTATCTTCCCGTTCTTCATTCGCCCACCAATAGTATCAACAATAAATGCTAAGAAAATCTTCCTTCCTCCTCAACCAAACTTTTATTATATCCTAGGTACAGGTCCTTTAGGTGAAAGTATATTAGCTAATATAGTTTACGGTGCTGGATTCATTATAGAATTGTCTTTGCTTGCGGGATTATTTACTACATTAATAGGAATTTTAATTGGTATAACTGCTGGGTATTTAGGAGGGATTGCTGATAACATACTTATGGCAATAAACGATATTGTAATGACACTACCTACATTAGTGGTTTACATTATTTTAGCCACACTTATCAGAACTTCAAACCCAGTTATCTTGGCATTAATATTAAGTTCCATGAGTTGGACAGGATTAGCAAGATCAATTAGGTCACAAGTTCTCTTGTTAAAATCAATGCAATACATAGAAATTTCAAGAATATTAGGTCTTAGTAATTTACATATTATCTTCAGAGAAATAATTCCAAATTTAGGCTCATATATAGCAGTACACTTTATTTTCAATGTTGAAGGAGCCCTTTATGCGGCTGTTGGTCTTTATTTCTTAGGTGTATTGCCAGTTAATCCAAATAACTGGGGGTATATGATAAATCAAGCACTTAATATGGGTGCTATTTTCGGAGGAAAAGGAGTCTGGTATTTAATCTTCCCAAGCTTGGCTGTAATAGGGTTAATGTTTGGGTTGATTTTACTAAGTTACGGGATAGACGAAATAACAAATCCAAGGCTAAGAGCATGAACATCCCCTATTATGTTTTTAACAAAATAGCAATTGACTCGTTTTTTATTGATAAAGTATCTTTACCAGAAGACAGAATATTTTTAGTCATACCTAAGTGCGAAAACGAGGAAAAAGAAGGTATTGAAGGATTAGATTTAAACCAAGTTATTACATTAATGAGAGAAGGATACGAGTCTTTACAGCACATGAACAAGAAAAAAATAGATAAGACTGATATATTAAAAAACTTATATAATCAATCCTACTATCTGAATGAAAGACAGGAAGAGATAATAAAAAACACTAAAGTAAGTATATTAAGGGAAATGTATGAAAAGATCTTCGAGGAAATAGAGACATATAAACCAAAACTTACATGGTATAGTTTAAATAAAGGAGAAGATGGTATTTATGTCTGTGGTAAATTATCAAAATCTTACACAACATTATATAATTATGATGAAAAATTTAGAATTTTTCTAGATAAAACTCTTACATGAGCACAATGAAAGGTAAGCTTATTTACTCATATTCAACAATTATCTCCTTCTCAGCAATAATATCCCCATCAACAACTTTCCCATCAGCGACTATTCTTGTAATCTTCTTACCTTTAATATCAATCTTCTTTAAAACAGCTTTACCCTCAATAATCTTAATTTCTGTCTTTTCCTTATTTACATTAATCCTTCCCCAAAAGTCTGGCAAAACAATTATCCACGATAATTCCTCGATTGCAGGATCTAAAGTAAGGACTCTGTTAACACCATCATAAATAAGTCCTAAATATGCTGGAATTATTAGCCATGAGGATAGAGGTCTTGAATAATGTGAACCCCACTCCCAATGATTCCAGAAGTTGCCAGCAATAGAATATCTATCATAAACTTCCTTTAACACTTTCTTAGCCTCATCAATCATTTTCTCATAAATTAAGTGAGAGGCTAAGTAAAACTCAACACCACTCCAAGGAGTATCTTGATGAATGCTAGCTTCTTTAATCTTTAATGGATTTTCATATTCCCTCATTAAAGGCCTATAACCATCTGGATAAGCACCATTAATCACTCCTTCCTCTTCTTTCAAATTGTATTTGACAATAGATAGTAGAGTTTTCCTTGTCTTCTCTCTATCTAGAAGAGAATAACCTAATAAGTTTAAATAAAATTCGCCTAATAGTTGTGAAGCTTGACAAGTTTTATCCCTATATCCAGATATTGGATCATACCATAGGTCAAAATATTCGCCATTCCAAAGCATAGACTCATAAAGTGAGAGAGCGTTTTCAACATTATATTTATCTCCTCCTAACTCGTTTAGTATTTTCAAAGCCGAAATACCTAGAAGAGAAACAAAAGAGTTAATACCAATTGTAGTCCAATCATCAAAAGTGTTAACACTCATGTGAAAGGAATCTATACCTAATAAAGAGACAACTAAGAAGAGATTATCATAAATATTAACGTCCTTAAAATAAGAAAACACTTGTCTATTCCACTCAAAACCACTAGGTAATCTACTATAAATTAAACCTTCATAAGAATGAGTCCTTAAAACACTTTCCATAGCCTCTTTTGCTACAGGATATAAGGATTTCATAAATTCAATATCGCCAGTATATTTAGAAACTAAACCCCACATTAGTACAAATTCTGGATTTAAATCGTTCCTACCATATTCATCAAATTTTAAATCTCTATATATATAATGAGCAATTCTTCCCTTGGGATCTTTTCCAGTTTCCTTAGCTATCTCTTTTACAGTTTGCAAAAGCTTTTCGATAGAAGAGGGAATAGAGGGATCTTTAATCACTCTCTCTACATATTTTGATCTATTCTCTGGCATTGCTAATGAGTAAAAAATATATAGAGGGTTATCGTAACTTAATGCACTCCTAGAAGAGGTTAAAAGCAAATTCTTTGCTAATTGTGGATATAATACTGTAAGAGTATAAATAAAGTACGTGGAAACATCGATGGTATTTAACGCAGTATTAACTGGCCCATCAGTATATGGATGCTCACCAACCTTTCTTTCATCTGAGGTCTGATAATATCCTTCCCAGATATAGAAATTACCATCTTTCGACAACCATGTAGATTTAATAAGAGTTGTCAACTGGGATCCAACCAAATCAGCTATCCAATTCTCAACTCCTCGAGTATTATAAAGAGCATCATGAAACTCGTTAGTCATTTTTTCTAGATAGATAAGATTTTCCTCAGCATAATTTACGACATCAAGACAGTTATTAAAGAAGTTTTCATAATAATGGCCTATGTTTTTGCCGTTAGCAGTTAAGTGATTTGGAAAATACCAGCCTAGTATTACAGTAAACTTCTTATTCTTATTACCAATAAAACCCCATTTATCACCTTGATTAGTGGAAATATATCCCTTTTCTCTAAATTCATTCCACTCCTTAAATAGAGGAAAGTTATCTCCCTTTGCAAGCCATGGACTTCTAACAACCTTTATACATAAATTACCACCATATCTAGGATCCTTAGAGGTAACCTCACCAGAAAAAACTAAAGTATCCCTCTTAAACTCGATTCTACCGCTTTCAAATGGATTTCTTATACCTACTATAAAATCTGAATCCTTATCAACCTCATATTCAAATATTGCAACTGGCAAGGAGGAATTCTTAAGGTCATGCGGTATGAAAGGTGAAAATGCTCTTAGTTTAACTTCAAAATCATCCTTAAAGTTTAAGAATGCAAAAGGCGGTTCTCCCATATATTCTAAACTCTTTACAGGTCTTAACCATGGTGTGTAATAGGGGCTTGCACCAAAATAATAATCATAAGCCTGGAGAATCCTCACCTTATTTCCATATCTTATTCCAGTAAAGAAATCGTTTTGAGTGAGATAATAAACCCTTCTAATCTCTTGTCTTTCAGCATAACTACCATTATTGAATATTGTCCAATCATACAACCTCCCATCAGCTCTTATTTCTATAGATCCAGTACCTATACCACCTAACACGACTCCAGAGTCCAGAGCATAAGAATACAAGTATTTCATACTTTCATCCTCCAAGAATAAAATATTACTGAAGCAGATATAAGTAAAGGTATTAAAACAATTATCCCCATGTCAACGTTAACTACGTAAATATCCATTAGGCTAGCCATTATTCTGCTTATGTTAAGGAATATTTGCCTATTTATTAGGTAAGGTAAAAGAAGATTTCTCTCTATATTGTTCCAGTTATGGACATCTATTATAGGGTAGATTAGGGGAGAGAAGAACGAATAGAATATAAGATAAACTAGAGGATATAGAAGTATAAAGAAAGTAGCAACAACTAGAAGGAGAGAGGAAGATAAAACAACATAATTATGCCTAACCTTATTTATTATTTTACCTCTAATAAAATATACAGACAATAGAGATATAAGCCCTAAGATATAGTTGGTTATAGAGAAAAATGTATAGTTACCAGAGAAGATCTTATACATGAGGATTGGGTTCAAATTCCCCACAACATAATTATAACCAGCAACCAGTGCTAAGGCAACCATTGTATACTTATAATTTTCATTTTTAGTAATTACAGAGAAAGATTTCTTTAAATTAAGCTTAACGTTAATCTTAATATCTTCCACTAGTAATATTACAGTAAGTAAAATTAAAGAAGATAAGATGAAAAGAATTATATAACCGGTACTATGAAAAATAGATAGGACTATATCATAAATTGCTGGAGCTAGGAGAGTTGTTAAATAACCTAAGTAAGAAGATTTATTAAAGAACTCCATTTTTCTTGGAGTATTGTAAAAAATCACATCCCAACCAAACCAATAAAATCCTTGAGCAAAGCCGTAGATAACGCTAATTAAGTCTACCAGTTTGTAAGAATTCACATTTAATAAAGCTAAAAGGAGATAAAAAGTAATGTAAAGAGATATACCAATCTTATATAAACTTAACACTTTAGTTTTTATTGAAAGTATATAACCAGCTATAAAATATGACATTAAGATAAAGAGTGAATTAAAAAGTATAAATTTTAACGCATAAAATGTTGATGATGTAACATAAATGTAAAGTGAAACTAATGGAGAGGAAATACTATTCCCAAAACCGAAGAGCCATGACGAAATAAGGAAGTTTTTTCTCATTTAGTGAAGTTAGTTAAAGCAAACTTAATAAACCATGTTGAAGCACTACCAATATAATAAGGTAGTCCAACTTTATTACCAGTCATCCCATCAATCCTAGAACTCTGATTCCATTTCCCCAAACTCTTTATAGTCTCCCACTCCCTATTAGCAATCTCAATTCCTTCATTCTTTAAACCCCTAATTATCATATGAGCAGAAACAGCAAAAGCAACCCTAGACCAGCAACTCCTCATCTGATCAGTCTCAGTATCAATACTACCATCTGGGTTAACAGAATTTACAAGACAGAACTTCGATGCTTTACCATTTAACTCATAAATACTCCTTAAAGCTTGAACAATCTTATCCTCATCAATTATAGGTTCTAAACCTAAAATATCACACCAGAATTGACCCAAAATTTGAGAACTCATACAACTCTCCTTTTTTCTGTTATCACTCTTCCACGCAATAAAATATTTACCATTCCATAGGGAATTAAAAGTCATTATACCTCTTCTTAAACAATCCTCATATATTGAGTACTCCATTCCAAGAATCTTGGAAGCTGAGATAAAAGCCCTTAAAGCACAGAGAAACATTGATCCTACATATGATGAAGCGCCATACATATAAGTGCCGTCATAAGAATTATCAAACCCACCTTTACTATCGGGAATACAGTCCTTATCCTTATCTAAAGAAATTAACCAATCTATAACTTCCTTCATTTTTCTGTAATTTCTCTTTAGAAAAGCTAAATCATTAGTAAACTTATAATCTCTATATATCATTAAAACCCAAGTAGAACCTAAATCTGTCCATGGATAGCCATAAGAGGCACCATAAATTGGAGCCTCAATACTTTCCTCACCTAAATCATGCGGTACCTCACCATTTCTAATAAATAAACCAAAATACTCATCCATCTTTTTCACTAAATCTGGGTAAAGCTCAAGCAAAGGAAAAGATGCAGAATCCCAAGTCATGGCTCCTATAGTATTCATTAAAAGAGAAATCTCTGGATCCTCATAGATAGCAAATCTACCATCCTTAGTAAACCAACTGTGGGTGAGAATATATAAACCATCCCTATATGCTTCATTAATCCACGAATCCTCATCCTCAAGCCCCATTTTAGGCTCATTAGTAAAGATGTATTCTGCAACTTCATAAGAATTACTAAACCAATTCTCACAATAGTGACCATAGGGATAATGATGTGGCTTACCATTAAAATACCAAGAGAGAACAAACGTGTCTTCACCATCAATTTCTTTCCAAACAATCCCAGCAATCTCTTCCCTAGCATAACTTTCAATCTTATAATAATCTTTTTCACCTAGAGAAAGCAGTGGTGAAATATCTTCAGTCATTCCCCTCTCAGATGGTATATAAAACGAATAACCCGCGTAAACTTTACAACCTATACAACCTAAAAACATATTACCATAAGCAGGATCCCATTGTAAAGACCTCTCATTAGTGAACAATACACCATTTAATTTCTTCTTCAATGCATAATTAACTCTCCCAGCCCTCCTACTACCCACAATATTAGGAAAAGATATTGCAAAGACTCCATTACCTCTAACCTTAATTATTACTGCTGGTAAAGAAGACTCTTTCAAATCCTTATTAATTATAGAATAAATAGTTATCTTAACATTAACTTCCGGGATTTCATATTTTATTAAAGGGAATTTCTCTATAACCTTTATCTCTTTAACCTTCTTATACTCAGGAGGTGATGGAACATTCCTACCGGGATTTGTTTGAAGAAATATCCCATCTTTGACTATATGAAATCCCCTAATATTTCTTAATGGTTTACTCCAATTATTCATTATAGTAATATTACCAATTGTTAAATCTGGGAAGAACTCAATCTTTCCAGTACCTAAACCTCCTAAAGGTATGCCATTATCCATAATAAAAGATTTATTTTTCAGCATAAATCTCTACCTATGATTGAAGTCGAAGAGAGAAATGGGATTTATAGAATAAGAGTAAATAATCCAATACCCCCAGTAGAGTTTAACTTTCAAGGAGAAAGGGTAGATAAAATACCAGAAGGATTAAAAATAATTGAAGGCGAAAATTCCGTTGTCGTAGAAAAGAAATTAGAATTAGAGGAACACATAGTTGGTTTAGGAGAAAAAGCAACTGAACTTGACAGAAAAAGGTTTAGATACGTGATGTATAATGTAGACGCGGGGGCTTATAAAAGATTCCAGGATCCATTATATGCTAATATTCCCTTCTTCATCTCCATTTACAAGGGAAAAGCTACCGGATATTTTGTAAATTCTGCTTCAAAAGTCATTATAGACGTTGGTTTTACTCACTATTCAAAAGTCATAATTACGATACCACATAAAGACGTAGAAATTTACGTATTTGAGGGTCCAACACCAGAAAAGGTTATTGAGAAATATACAGATGTTACTGGCAAGCCCTATCTACCCCCAAAGTGGGCTTTCGGTTATCTAATTTCCAGATTCTCGTATTTTCCTCAAGATGAAATAGTTAAGTTACTTGATTTAATGAAGGAATTCAAAGTTACTGGAATTTTCCTTGATATTGATTATATGGACTCATACAAATTATTTACTTGGGATAAGGAAAAGTTTCCAGATGTGAAAAAGTTTATTGAAGAAGTTCATGGAAGGGGTGTAAAGATAATAACAATAGTTGATCACTCAATAAAAGCTGACCAGAATTATGACGTATTTTTGTCTGGTCTAGGTAAGTATTGTGAGACTGATAAGGGAGAATTATTTGTTGGAAAATTATGGCCTGGTAACTCAGTATATCCGGATTTCTTTAGAGAAGAAACTAGGAAGTGGTGGAGTGAGTTAATTAGTAAATGGTTAAGCCAAGGTATTGATGGTATCTGGTTAGATATGAACGAACCAACAGACTTCTCACAGTATAAAGAGGGTGGAGATAGATTATTATTAGCCTTTCCTAAGAATGTAATCCATTATCATAAAGGCAAAAAAGTATACCACGAATTGGTTAGGAATGCTTATCCCTATTACGAGGCTATGGCAACGTATGAGGGATTTAAGAACAAAGAAGAAGTGTTCATACTCACTAGGGGCGGTTATGCTGGAATACAAAAGTTTGCCGGTATTTGGACAGGTGATAATACGCCATCATGGGATGACTTAAAACTACAACTACAGTTGATCCTTGGCTTATCAATTTCTGGAATAGCCTATATAGGGATTGATATTGGTGGTTTCCAGGGTAGAGGGTTTGAAAAGATAGATAACTCGTTAGAATTACTGGTTAAGTACTTTGAGATTGCAATGTTCTTTCCGATGTTTAGAACACACAAGGGTAAAGACGGGATAGACACAGAACCGACTTTTCTGCCAGATTATTATAAAGAGAGAGTGAAAAGAGTGATAGAAACTAGGTACAACTTTTTAAGTTACATATATTCTTTAGCTATAGAAGCACATGAAACTGGACATCCTATAATTAGACCACTGTTTTATGAGTTTCCAGATGACGAAAATACATATAGGATTGATGATGAATACTTGGTTGGTAAACATGTACTTTATGCTCCTATCATAGAGAAAAGTGATAAGAGGATAGTCTATTTACCAAGAAAGAGTAAGTGGATGGAGTTCTGGAATCAAGAAATAAGTGAAGGTTGGGTGAATAGTAAGAGCAATTTACCGATATATATAAGGGAAGGAAGTTTAATACAGTTAGATGATGGCGATATAGTTTCTTTTGGTGACGGTGAGATTAAGGGTAAGGCTGCAAGGAAAGAGAAGAAAATAACGTTTAACTCACCAACATATGTTAGAAATATTATAAGTGAATTTGGAATAGTCAAAGTAGATAAAGTTATTACTCAAATTAGCTTGTAAGTAACGACACAGTGTTCATTCAAGAGTTAGATTTTACGTTCTTTTTGAATTATTTTGAGTTATATAAGCATTTTTACTCACGCTACTATATTCTATAATGCTATCATTAAAGTATATACTATCCTTATAGTGAATATACCCTATAGAGCACTAAATCTAGCCATCGAAATATACGATTCGTTTTCATAAATTTATAACCTAGTGATATTCTAACCTAGTGACTTTATTAACTTAACTACTTACTTATCTGCTAATTTCTATTAAGTTTTTAAGTATCAGATCTTCTTAGCACTACTTGATGTAATCGCATCTTGCATCTCTTGTTTTTATATATGGTAAAAATAAACATTTCCGCTGCATCAATACTAGGCGGATTTAAAACAAAGTTTTGGGCATGGTTATTTATTGGAGTATCAATAACAGGCAAATTAGTATCTTTACTTACCTTTTTAGAACTTGGTAATTTTTGCAGAGATTATATAATAAAATTTGTATATGATAAAAAATAGAATAAAATAAGGACACAATTTTTGAAAAACTCGTACCCATTAATACGTGATTATAACTAGTTAAAATACATAAATAGATATAGTTTAACAATTAATCCTTTCCATAATAATTTATGAAATTATATCTGTATATGGAATTTTTTTAAATTTGTTTTTTTTTTGTTGCTGGGCCTAATCTTTCCTATTCAAAAATCGTATTTACGTAATTTTTTGAGAGATATTTAGGAAAACCTAAGGAACATGTAAGACTCCTGATGGAGAGGATAACTCCCTAAATATATCCCCAGTAAGTATTAGGACTATATGATAAGTTATTGAACTTAGTATTAATAATATTCCTATAAAGTATAGGCCCGCATATATGGATCTTCCATAAGCTAATGTGATTGCAATCCCATTTGCAAAGCTTAAAATTAATATAATGATAAGCAATATTTTGGATATTAAATCTACATTTACTGGCGTAAAGTTAAAAACTGTAGATACAGCCCCTATTGAAAATATACTACTTAAAATTCCTACAATAGATATTAATGCAGCTGATATTCCTGCCGAGGCAGTTTGTAATGCATAAATTGAAGTCTCGAACGCTCTTCCATTTTGCTCTTTCCTAGCTCTTATATTTAATATTGAATCACCTATCTTACTTAAGATCTCTCCTACAACTAAAATATTTCCACCCATAGTTATTGTTTCATATATAACCTTAGTTAACATACTCACTAGAACACTTTTACTTTCATCACCTATTAATTTGAATACTTTTTCTTTATTTATACCTAGATAAAGTCTATTTATAGCCCTTTTTATTAATGGTTTCACATCACCTAAATCTCCTCTTAATACAGCAATCAGTGATTCTTTTAAGTTACCTACTATTGCATAATTTCTAGAAAAATATCTTATAAAAAGTATGTAATGTCTCTCTATATTATAAATTTTGTTCTCAAATGTTTTATATCTAAACCCGATGATTGCTAGTATTATGCCTATTATTAACAACGTTATATATGAGGTAAATATAAATGATAACAAAACAGGTATCATTATGGATAAAAACAGAATAGTTTTATCTTTTTTACCATATCTCATATAACTTTCTGGTCTATATAACATATACATTACAACAGTTAAATTTCCTAATAGTACAAAGGACAGTATTGCAAGTTGTACTATTAATGCAGTTCCACCACCGTAAATTAAAGATAATATTGTCATATCAGCTACTAAAAACGTGAGAGAGCTATTTAAAGTAGCATAAACCGTAAGAAAGTTATTCATTGATTCTATTAATCTAGTGGAGGATGCGTTATATTCAGATAATGAGAAGTCTATCTCTCTAGTCAGAAATTCTACCATATCATCTCCAAATGTAACAGCTTGTGAGAATCTTATTAGGAATTCTTTTAAATATCTAATATTAATAGTTTTAGTCGTAAACGATATTGCTGACGAGAATTTATACCTATATCCTGACACTAGATTTTTTATCTTTTTTATAAATTTGACGTAAGGTTCAAATGAATTTTCTCTAGATAGATGAAGAATAACTATTTCTGGTGGAACTCCCGATGAAAACAATGCTAACATATAAGCTATCATAAATATGTATTTTGAATCTACTTCATCTCTCTTGTTAAATATTTTTAACATATCTAACTGCCTCCTCTAGGCCTAATTGTCTCGCTCTAAGAATATATTCCCATACATCAAAATAATTAAATATCTTTTTTTCAACTAAAATTCTAAGAAATTCAGCCCTTAAGTTTAATTCATCATAGAGAATTCCAATATTTTTCCTACTAACTCCCCTTCTTATTGCTATTTTATTTTCTATTAAATATGATGAACCTCTTCCTGCAAAAATTATTTTATCTTCTGTTGCATCATAAGTGAATGAAGGTATGTAAATTACATCATTGGTAGCAGGATCTACGTCAATTATCTCATCAACTTCAATAACTCTTCTAATCAGATTCCCTTTTTTATCATATAATGCTGTCTGAAATAAAGCTATATTAAGATTATTAATATAAGTTTTTGGCACTTCTATCGGATATCCTGTAAGTCTTTGTATTAAAGTTGTTATGTTTGCAGCGTGGAATGTTGCCATTACCGAATGACCAGTTTGCATAGCTTGAAAAGCCACGTTTCCTTCTTTATCTCTTATCTCGCCAACGAGAATATAGTTTGGTCTTTGCCTTAAAGCAGCTTTTAGCAAGTCAAATAGTTTTATTGTACCTTCTCCTCCAGTTTCCCTAGTCACTTCCGCAACCCAGTTAGAATGAGGAACAGTTAACTCCGGCGTATCTTCAATCGTAATTATTTTTAAATTTGGCGGAATAAATGCAGTAATTGCATTTAAGGTCGTAGTTTTACCAGAAGCAGTTTCACCGCATACAAATAAATTCATACCTTCATCTAACATCATCCAAATATAACCAGCTAATAGTGGAGACATAGTACCGAAAGATATTAACTGGGTTATACTTATTGGAACTTTACTGAATTTTCTAATAGTTAAATTCGAACCTCTTCTACTTACATCTATTCCATAAACAAAATTTACTCTAGAACCATCCGGTAAACTTGCGTCAACAATAGGCCTATTATGAGATACCGGTCTATATGTCTTCTCACTTAGGGATATAATCAAATCATCTAATTCTTCTTCTTTTTCTATTTTTATTGATGTTCTCATTGGACCAAAAACTTTATGCACTATGTATATATGACCTAACCCTGGTAGGGATATATCTTCAATATAGGGATCTCTAATTAGTGGTTCGATTATTCCTAAATATAATTTATCTCGTATAAAATGATAAATAACATATTCTTTAGCTACTGATAATTTCATCTTACTTAATATTTTTTCTAATTTTTGTATAATAAATTTTTCTTTCTCTTCAATAGTTATTGGAGGATCTTTATCTCCTATCACTTTAGCAAATCTTTCCTCAATTTCCTCCATCTCTTCTGGTTTAGGCCTTGGTGGTTCAATTACAGTATATTGATTATATCCATCTTCAGATTGTAAACTTTGAACATGTATATAGATGTTATCGTCTACTTTATATATTGCATTATAACTCTTAGATCCTTTTAGAGAATTGGGATTATCAACTAAAATAGGTTTTTCCTTTAAATTCCCTATATAATCATTAACAAAGCTCATAGCTACGCCCTCGATAAGGATAACGGAATTACTTTAATTCCTAAGGCCGGATCTATATCAAAAGATATTGTATCGGAACCTTGAATACCACCTACCGTCTTTACTCTCTCTAATACTTTAATCCTTCTACCACCTATGGTAACAGCTGATAATTTAAAATAAACATCAACTATACTAGTAATTCTACTTTTTATTTCTTCACTAAATACATCTGGATGAATTGTAAAAAGTATTAATTTTCCTAAATCTACTAAAACCCTAGACTCTTTCATAAATTGTAATATTTGTCTCTCCTCAGCAAAAGTCGCTAATACAGACAAACTATCTATAATTAGAAACTCAATATTTTTTCTCTTTTTCACAAAATCTATAATCAAATCAAGAATCTTATTAGCTAAATCTGAATTCCAGTTAAATTTATTTGTATTTAACGGAGCTACTCCAAGGCTACCCTTTATAAAAAAGGGGATTAAGTTTATTTTTACATCCCTCATTTTCACTAAATAATCCTTAGTAGTTTGTTCAGTAGTTATTACATAACCTTTTTTATCAGAAATTAACAATCCATAACATATTTGTGCAGCTAACACACTTTTGCCAGTTCCGTGATCTCCTTCAATCATGATTAAGGCTGGAAAGGGTAAACCAGTTAATCGCCTATCTAAATCCTCATTTCCAGTCTTTATAATCACAGTATACCCCTCCATATAGCCTCATTACCATAATTAGTAGATATAACAATTGTAGCCTTAGTATTTGGATAAGGAGGATAAGGTAAATCAATAGTAAAAACGGCATTACTATCTGGTGGAATTACTACCGCACTAGATGTCCATTTATAAGGTGCCAATACAGTTGAATAGTTATATTGAGAAAGTATTAGTGTTGATACATTACTAATATTAGCATAATATTTCACAATAACTACGAATGATTTAAAATCATAGAAGGTAGTTGAGCCGTTATTAGTTACTGTTACATATACAAGATTATTACTTACATAAACGCTTTTTATTAATATTTTTGTATTTAATTCATTTAACTCAATTCTCTGTTGAATTTCTTCTGAGTAAGTCAAAAGTTGTTGATTTCTAATATATGTACTTAAGAGAATAAGAGCTAATGAGACTGAGATAAAAATTAGAAAAGCATATGTTAAAATAAGTGAAAAACTCATTTTTAACTCACCCCAAAAGTATAACTTACTGAATATCCATTAGGAGTATATATCTCAACAGTGTAATATTGGTTTGAGGATAAAGGTGAGGACAAATAGATAGTAATTTTGGCAACTGATCCTGGATATAAAGTATTAGTATTAACAGTCCAATAGGGTGGTGTGCCAGTATTGTATCCTATTTGTTGTAAACTTCCCTCTGGGCCAAAATATAATACACTCTGCTCCAAATTAAATATTGTAGATTCTCCCACGTTTTGCAGATAAACTACTACAGTAGTAGGGCTTGTGTTAGTGGCATAATCTATCTGTAAATTCGTAACTAACTTCTGAGATTCTAATAAACCGTAGGACATCATACTTGTTGATATAGAAGATACTAGAGAAAAAACAACACCGGCCAATGCCCCTATTAAGACTATGCTTACTATTATCATTATGGACTCACTTATCGCTTCATTAACCATTCTTATTCGCCTCCAATACCAGCAAATACTTCTTCATATCTGCAGTTATTGCTGAATAACTTTCAGCCACATTCATAGCGATACTTGCCAATTCCTTAGCTCTGATCTTCCCATTGTTAGCTCTAATATATGATTGAATCTTCATAAGTATGTACATATCATCAGCAGAAATATAACCTAATTCATATAACGCCGTTATTTTAGAATCATCATACTCTAAAACTTCTAATAATACACAATTTCTAACGAAGCTTGTAAGGTCTATATTTGATGTTCCAACAATTTCAGCTACCGCCTTTAAACTTTTAGCACCTTCAGGTTTTTGGCTTTCATTGCTTTCCTTAGTTATAATATTAAAAGGCGAAGTTGAATCTGCTTGCGAAGCCTTTAAAGATAATACGACATCCTCTATTGATGAATTCATACTCTGTATCATTTGTTTTAAATCATTCATAGAAGTATTTATCACATTTACTAGGTCACTTTGGTATTTGTCAATCTTATTTATTAATGTTTTAAACGTTTCCTCTAATTGCTGATTTTTCTCTTGTTGTTGCTGTTGCTGAGGAACTTGCTCTGGTGGTGGAGGCTGTTGAAGTGTTTTAGGTTTAGAAGTCTTAGGTAAAATTACCTTAAAAAGTAATATGAAGAAAGCTGTTAAAGGAATACTTATAGTTACAAGTAATATGAATAGAGTAGAGTCAATAATTTGTTGGAAATTTAAACCTATCAATTTACACCCCCTTTAAATTTTAAAATAAAAAAATTTACTCACCTTATTTACCTTTTAAAGTTTTCTTATCCTATTACGGTAACAGTGCCTTCAGGCTGGTATATATATTCGCTTAATGTTAATGGTGATCCTATATTAGGCGATATTTGTATACTTATTGTTTGATATTGAAATACATGACTGCCCAGACTAGGACCAAATAATATCATCACACCTATTACAGACCCTGCCGGTGCTATTGCACTACCTACTAGAGGGTCACCTGCTACCGGATAAGTAAATGCAAATGTTTGATTAACAAATGCACAATAGGTAACAGGTTTACCGCTGATATTAAGAGTAAATGAGAACACATTATCACTTTGTAACCATGAAGGCTTAGTTGGTATTGGCGTATAATTTATGAATAATGGTGAATATTTTATAATTTTATCGTTTACCTTCTGAGATAAGGTGTAATTAAGTGCTAGTAATGCATAATATGGATTTGGATAATACACATAAGTTTGACCACCGCTTGATTCAGTATCTACTAAACTCAGATATTGGCTATTGGAGTATACAACATCACTTAATGTTGATGGAGATACAGTTAATAATGTATACTTGTATATATTCGAATAAGCTATACCTTCCGTAGATGCTGTAAATGATATTGCTGTAGTAGCTGGAGACAATTCAACACTAGATACTCCAGAGCTTGGCGACACTGTAAAGAATATCCAGTAACTCTTAGTATTAGTAGGATAGTTTACTGCGTATAATACAGAACCAGATAAAGTTAGCGCAGTAGAAGCTGTCTCTTCGCCCTTATTTATGGTAGATTTAGCCTTCTGCGTTACAAATAATCCCATATTTATTGCAACATACGCTAATACTGATGCTGTAATAATAAATGCTATTAATATTATTGCAGTGTCTAAACCCGCAAGTCCTTTTCTTTTTACTATTTTATTATATTTTTTTATTGCATTTTTTGCTCCCATTTTTTCTCACTTTCTAAGTAATCTTGCTCCGATTGTTTTTAAAAATCTTCAGCTTACTTTCGACTACCAGTCGACGAAGAATCGGATATCCTTTTAAAGACTAAATTTGCATATAATTTTGATGACTCCTATATTTTTAGAATATAGGGTTATTGATCATAATATTACATTTTATATAATTTATGTTTTTATTAATAATTTGACTTTAAAATTTGTTACAATGTATGTAATAAATCCTAATAGTCATACAATTTTAATTTATAATGTATCTTTAGAACCACAACAAATTTTTTCAAATATATCAGGAAATATAACTTATTATACTCTGAATGGACATAAAATTTTAGCATATAATAGCAGAAATTTAATAGTTGCAAAAAATGGATTAATATTAAAAGAAAAAATCAATAATAATTCCCTTTCATGCTTAGTAAGTGCCAATTTCCCTGGAATAGCTAATGATTCTTTTCCTAATTTATATAAACTAGCTGATATTCATATATTTAATAAGAAATCAAAATTTATTATCACCGGCGTATTATTTACTTTTGCTACATCGTTGCTCTTAGTAAAAATGGTGAGAAAATATGATAAAATTAGCTAAAAGTGCAAATATTCCTTGGATTAGTGCACTCATTTTAATTATTGCATACTCTCTAGGAAATGGTATTTACATAACAATAAATAGAATAACATATTATCCAGTCTTCGAATGGAAGTTAGCTTCAATGTTCTTTAATATATTGTCAGCTGCATTAATGGTATTATATAATCCTAGGAGATACGCATTTTTATTACCATTATCTTTACTCTCTTTTTATTCATTACAATTAACACCTATTCTTCTCCTTATTCCGATCATTTATGAATTAAGGAAAGGGGTTAGCTCAGTTATTACTTATGTCCTGATAACAGTAAATTCGTCTATGATAACGTGGTTACTGTTGAGGATACTACTCGGTATTAACTCTTATTTCTCTGTCCCATTATTAATACTTAATAGCGGATTGCCAATAGCTATTCCTATTATTTGGTTTTCTGGGATTCTATTTGCATTGTTAAACGGAAAAAGTAATATACGTATTAGAATACCGTTATTTTTGCCTTATGTTTTAGTATTACTAATTGCTTTAATTCCATATATTCCCTTTATTAATCCTGCTAAAATACCAGAAACTGTTGACTTTACATATTATTATTCATGGCTTTTACATCCCACTTTTGATGGTTGGTTCTTCTATTCTAGGCCGTTATATTTGCTAATGCTTTATTCTTTATCCCTCGTATTCGGACCGTATCAAGTAGCATTTTACGAATTCGTATTTATTTCACTACTTTATGTATATTCTGCATATAAACTAGCTTCGGCTATAGATAATAAAATAGCAAACCTATCTGCTTTATTGGCTGCTGTGTCTCCTATGCTTATAACCTTTCTTTATTCTGGATTAGAGGCCAATTTGTTTTCAATTTCTTTAATGTTTATATCTATTTCATACCTTATTAAGAGAAAGAGATTAGCATTAGCCATATTGCTCTCTTTTCTTGCACTTTTATCCCATATTTATGCCTGGGCCCAGTTATCCTCAGCTATTATAATCTACTATTTATTTATGTTTATTTTTAAGAAAACTAAGCCTTCTAAATATGAAATCATATATTTATTTTCAATAATACCTTTCACTATAACTGGACTTTATGCAATCTTTGCGGGAATTTTCCCAGTACCGATAGGATTATTTAATTTTAACCAATTAGTCTATCAAATTGCTGTGATAAGCTGGGGTTCAAATAATGCTCTCATTTACTATTTGCTTTCGGCATATGGGACAAGATATCTTAATGGAATCCTAAAATCTCTCTACGTAATATCTTTGCTAGGTATTATAGTGCTTCAACCAGCAAGTAATTTAGTAATAGATTTGCCATTATTTATCCCAACTGCTTATGCAGTAAATAGTCTAAAGAGACTCAGTATCTCATATCTAGTAATCCTATTCCTAATACTTTGGGGAGTTTACATGAGTATTAATAGTGTTCCTTATTTAGGGTGAGAAAATGAATGTGAAAGAATTATATAAAATAATGTTAGTTGGTATAAACTCAACATTAATGATCATAATTGCAGATTTAAAAACGTATATTCTCATACTATTAGTAATATTATTATCTATATATTTAATAGAAGAATCAAGAATTCCTAATATAAAGAATGAAAAAACTTTCTATAAATATATCTCTATGGTCTATGGTAAAAATGCCGAAGAGTTAGTAAGGAAAAAATTTATAGTTACTACTCAGTTACAGTCAATGAATACTCTCAAAGATAATACTATAGTAATAAATGGGAATAATTTAATTATAAAGTTTAACTCAAAAGTAATAACTATGAATTTATATGAGGGAATTGATTATTTAATTAATATTATAAAGAATTCGTAGTAGTTGTTACGTTTGTATAATCATTATCAATATTTAAATAGACGAAGATATAAATTATTTGATGATATGAATCATAATATATTCGACGTCTTAAGAGAATTAGACTCAATTGTTGATTTTGGAAGAGCTAAAATCCAATGGGATATTTTATTATATATTGCATCAAAAGGTCCTTCCTCTGTTTCTGAAATTGCAGAAGCAACTAACAATAGTAGAAAGGCTGTACTTGATGCTATACGGAAACTAACTGATAAAGAATTAGTTGTTAAGATTAAATATGATATATATGATTTATCTGAAAAAGGAAAAGAGATATTAAATAAACTAAATGACCTTACACACTATACTACTTTACCTAAAATTGAAGATGAAATACCGCTTAATAACTCTATACAATATTTCTATTTAATTGAAATGCTAAAAGCATCGTTAATTAACAGTGATGTATTACCAGTTGAAAAAGTATCAAGGGAATTAGGAATATCTACTCAGACACTAAAATATTATATTGACTTGTTTGCAGAAAAAGGTATTTTTAAAAAGATTAATAAAAAAACTTTATTTGGACACGCAAAACAATGTTATATCATAACTAGTGAAGGAAAAAAATTAGCATATAGAATTCCGAGTTTAATAAAAATGAAGAATAATATATTTTTAAGATTTTTATTAAAAGTGACTTTTAGCTTACGTTATGATACTGCTTTAATAAAAATTATGATATTCTTAGCGTTAACTTCCCCTATTATAATATATTATCTTAATGTACCTTTTATGCGCTATATAGGTATAGTCTGGCTTTATGTATTAATTTTCTTTACTTTATTAAGTGTATACGCGTATATAACAGCTAAATAGGTGAAAAAGTTGGATTTTATCAATATTACCTTACTTTATTTAATATCTGGAAATTACACACATTATTACCTACTAATAACAATACTTAACATGGCTTCTACTTCTTCTATTCTTGTAAATATGACTGTAATTTCGCATAATGTAACTTTATCCTATGTAGTACATTATCCATCTTTTCTTCTTATTAATGATAATATGACATCAAATAATATTACTCAATATGACGGAATAGAGGTGGGGATAATCCATGAGCATAATTTTGTAATCTATGTGGATAAATATAACGGGATAGTTATACATTACCTTGGTAATGGAATTAACGCAACCTTAATAGGGGCAAGCATACCCTTAGGACCGGGAATTAACAAACCAATTCCCTCTTATTTCTTACACCATAATATTGATGAAAGCAAATATAATATTGAGACCCTACTACTTACTATAATCTTTGTTGCTTCATTCTATTTTATCTTACAGAGGGTGGATAAAAGTGAAACTACAAAACGTGGGTAGAGCTTTTATTTTAACAGGGATCATTGAATTAATATTATCAGCTATATTTTATTCTAATAAACAAATATTATCATTAATATTGGGAAATTACTCTTACTTCTGCTTATTAATAGGTACTATAATTATAGGTGTCTCCAGTACTAAGAATAAAAATAATTAAAACGAATTTAAATATTTCAAAGAATGTTTAAACATCTTCACATAGAGAATATAATATTATATTTATCAATATCTTTACCAAATAGAGATTATATGGGAGTGGTAAATGTTACTAGTCTAAAGGGTGGAGTAGGTAAATCAACAATTTCATACCAAATAGCTAAGGAACTATCAAAGTATCAACCTACAATATTAATAGATAGATCTTTATCGACAACAATTTCTAGCCATTTTGGAATAAAAGATAAATTTCCTAGAGGGATTTATTGGAAGGATTTTGATTCATTAAGAGTAGTTAATATGGGATGTAGCCCCGAATTTCTCTCAGCAGATGATAAACACCTTATGGAAGAATTTAAAAAATATTATTTTAGTTACGAGAATATAGTGATTGATAACCCGTCTTTATTTACAGATGAATGTTTTGAAAAATTTCTTTATAATTGGATCTTGATTACAAATGAATTTACGTATAGGGCAATAGTTGTTTTAACGCCCCCAGATGATATAATAGAATACACTTTAAGAATGATGTTACCAATAAATGATTTCTTAAATGATTTACTTAAGAAAAAATTTCCCATAATAGATAAAGTAAAGTTATTTAATCCAATAATTATAGTAATCAACCAAGTGAAATCAGATTATCAGATAAATTATGAAAAAATAAGAAAGTACTTTAGAGACCCTCTAATAGTGCCGGTACCCTTTAATAAAGAATATCTGGAAAATCCCTTGGAAATAGAACTTCCTAATATAGATATAATTATAGAATATCTAAGTATGAAAATAACTGCGAATAAATATACTAAGCAGATGAATTCCGATTAAAATTTCTATGTCACATATTTGAAGATTTTTAACAATATGATAGAAGATCCTATTTATAAAACTAAAATCTTAATATTTCATCGTATAATTTATCTATTTATCATAGTTAACTCAAATATAACATTTATAATCTAGTAATCTATTATTAATAATGGGGTTATTATAATGGAAAAGACTATCAAACTTGATGAAAATACTTATATTTTAGACATGGAAGAGATACATGTAATAACATTTAAACTTGATGAAGATTTTTTAAAAACAATAGATGACTTAGTCAAAAGATTGGGCTATAATAATAGGAGTGACCTAATAAGAGATGCCATTATGAGTTATATAGATTATCTTAAAGAAAACGAGAGATCATTATAGTTAATTTATATATTAAAAAGTGATCGCAGATAAAAATCATTTAACACTTATCGGAAAATCATTATATTTAATAATTCAAACAATTAAATTAATATCTATAATTTGTTTTAGAATAAAATATACTATTCAATTGATTTGAGATAGAAATAATATGATTTGTTTTTAAGCTATCAATTTTTAAATTTTTCTTAAAATGTTAATATAGAAAAACTTTAAGAATGGTTATTCTTTAACAGGAGATTATGAGTATATGGATGAAGATGCTTACTTCTAGTATTTGGGTAAGACGAGTTTACGTTATAAAAGTACGCTAGATATATAGTAAACCCTATATATCCTTTGTGGTCATAATACCATGTTTCTTTGCATTGTGCTAACTCTATTCAGCTCCCAGAATAATTTGTTCAAGTCCTCAATACTCGGATTTGACCTTTTTATTAGATAGTTTTAGAGACGTTACAGCACATTCTAACGAAAGGGTGTTTTACCTCTTAGAACTACAGAACTATGTTATTTTCTCCTTGCAATTTATTTGTTTTACTCTTATAATACTCAGTTTTGTTCGTTCGTGAAATCCATCGTAGAAGGATGTAAGGCTTTCAACTCGAGAAGGGATTTAAGTGAGTTTTTTAACTAACACTAGAGGTTTTGATGAACTGAAGAGAAGATTTATCAATTTCGGAGAGGATATCTAAACCAGTAATAGATGTTCTAGACGGATATGTATTTGATGCAGGTTTAGAACTAACAGTATCTTGCGATATAGGATTGGTTATTTCAAAAAATTTATAGAAATAAGAATATGTTTCTAAAGTAGTGGGATTACAGGAATAGTAAAGAGCTTAAAGTACCAAGAGTAACTTACATGCTTATGCTTAATAAACAAATATATTCTCAATTAAGCTCGTAATGAGGAATAATTTATAAAATCGTAAAACAAAATAAGCTCGATGAGAGAGCCCTAAAAATAGTTAAAGATTTGATTATCATAATTTTAAAGAAAATTATTCATATAATAAAATTTCAATTTATATTACTTTAGAGATAAAAAGAAATCTCATAATCACTTAGATATAATGGTACTTTCAGAGAAAGTATAGAGTCCTTGTTAAGTAAGAAAGTCTTAAGTTTAATGATAAATAATGCTTGGGACTTTAGATTTAAAAACAAGAGTAGCTATATAAATGATATATTTGTCTTTTGGTATGGTTTTTTACTTCCTTAGCCTTTATACTTTAAGAGAACCTTAAAAACTTTTTAAAAATTAACATAACAAAATGTTACATAAATAAAAAACTTAAAAAGAGAAAGATATTACTGAACGTATAAAATAGGTTTTATAATTTGGCCGATAAAAAATGTTTATTAGACTTTATGAATTATAAATAAATTGTTCAAGAGGAAAACTACAAAATAGTTTGTCCAAGAATATACGTAAGTAGAATACAATAAATATACATAAAAATAATTTTTTACATTGCTTAACGATTAGCCCATATTTATATAAAATTAATACAGATGCTTAAATAAACAAGTAACACTAAACTTAGTTAGTATCCCAATTGTTTAAATACTAAAAATCCACGAGTCACCCAAAGAGTATTACAATCATATGCTTTTATTGGAATAATTTATATTTCTGTAAATTTTAGCATATAATAATACCTTAATTTAATACTCATACTCCATGTAAAGAAAAGGTTATCTAATAAATTTATACCATAATGACGACACAATACTTATACTCATAATTATCAGCATATTATGATGGAATTCTGTTGCTAATTTCAAGATGTATAAAATCTCATATTATGATCTATGATTTTCTTATATAAATTAACTATATTAGTTTTTAACATATTTTTTACAACTGTTGAATTTAAGTAGTTAATTTTTAATTTGTTTATTATCATACATGATTATGCTTTCGGAAAAGGAAATATTTTATAACTCATACGACTCAAATATAAGAGCTTTTATAGCTTCCCCAGAAAATCCTAAACTAGCTGTTATTGTAATTCATGAGATATGGGGGCTTAATGATAATATTAAGGACATTTCAAGAAGACTAGCTAACGAAGGTTATTTTGCGTTTGCCCCACAGCTATATACCAAGTATGAAAATATCCTTACACCAGAAAATATACAGAATGTTATGCGAAAAGTCTGGAGTATACCAGCAGAAAAAAGGACAGATCCCAGTACATATAATGAAATAATCAGTTCACTTGATGAGAATGGTAAAAAAGTAGTTGAATTGTTAGTTACTGGAAGGGCTAAAATGGAAGAACAGATGATAAAGGATCTGATTAAGGCCTATGAATATCTAAATTCCCAAGGTTATAAGAAGATTGTTAGTATGGGTTTCTGTATGGGAGGAGGACTAGCTTTCCAGTTAGCTACTGAAGTACCACTCGATGGGACTATAGTATTTTATGGTAGGAATCCTCAACCTATTGATGCTGTACAGAAGATTAAGGGACCAATTCTAGGTTTATATGCAGGCGAAGATCCACCAATACTATCCGGATTACCGGATTTAATATCAGCAGTAATAAAATACAAGAAAGATTTAGAGCTTAAGATTTATCCTGGGGCATACCATGCGTTCTTTAATGATAGAGGACCAGTTTATAATAAAGATGCTGCTGAAGATGCTTGGGAAAGAGTAAAGAATTTCTTAAAGAGGTTATCGAAATGAGTGAAAAAAGGGAGAAAGTAGATCCATGCTTTTTAGCATGGGTACATCTTTTTGAGGTTCTTGAAAAAGAGAAAAATGAGAAGAAAGAAGGGAATCTAAAAGATAATTTTTAATTTTACAGTTATATATCATTAATTATAAAATAATATCTAAAAGCAAGCTTATATTCTGACTTATGTTTATAAATATAGATTAACATTTATAAAGACTTTAAAAATCGGAAAAGAGAGATTAAGTGATAGCTTAAGAGTGAAAGAGACGACGAAAATAAATAGTAAATGCTTTTTTAGTAATATATGTGGTATGATACAAAAATAAAAACGATAAGAAGCGAATAAATTAGTAATGTATGAAATTTGTGAAGAGACTTCTAAAATAGAAATTCATAACCTATATGTGTCCGCATATCGTTAACAAAGAATTTAGAATAAAAGTGTATTCCATATAATTTTATAGAAAAATAATACTAAAGACGAAAAATTTAAGATGGATACGAGGTGTAGATTAACTGAAAAGAGAAATGTTCAATAAGGTGACGAGATTGCATTTTCAAACGCCTTTTCCCAGAACCTCTCGTTTAGGAAGAAGTATGAGACTACAATGGCTATGATCAAAAAGGTAAAGAGTGGGAAAACTAAGCTTAGAAATAAGATCACTAGCACTGGTATAATTCCGATAATTGTAAAGATCAATCTTCTTAAGTTTAGGACTTGTGTACCAGACTGTGGAACTGGATAAAATCTTGCAAGCATAGAGGAAAGGTATATAAAAGTGAGAGGAAATTCTAACGATGCTATTGCAAAACTTATATTTCTAGATAGTATTTCAGAGATGGTTAGTGGGATAAAAAGAATATACAGAGTGAGGGTTTTACTTACTAGGTAATTTCTAGCAAACTTTGACGGTGACATAATTGATAAATCTAACCAGAGTGGTTCATTAATAAATGATGCTTGAGCATAGTTTAATAAAATCAAAAACTCAGTTAAGAAAACTAAAAATGAGGTTGTTGGAAATAGATAGACCAATAGAGCTAAAGCTATGATTGGTATTAAGATATAATATATTTTTACTCTAGCAATCACATATTGCCCTCCAGTTGCTTGACTTACTCTTCCTCCTAGCTCGATTAAGTTTATGTTTTTCTTTAACATTGTAATAAGAGGAGACGAGGATGGAGAGAAAGTAATGGGATTTTTTATTGATCTGGTAGATTGATAATTTACTCTAACTAAATCATACACGTTAAGCTTATATAAAGAAAAGAAAATGACTACAATGGTAAGTCCTAAAAGTATAAAATATGAGTAAGTATAATTATCTAACATTGATAATGGGGAATAAGGAAAATTAAAGTAAGCTGAAATGAACCATAACAGTAACAAGATTGTAAATATTACTCTATATAAAGTCCTTAGTCTTAATGAGAGTATAGGTATAAAGGAGAATAGTATAGAGAACATAAGGAATAAGGCGAATGAACCAAAACTTAAAATAGGAGCTGTAAATGGAATTAAAACTCCTACTACTAATAAGTTGATAATTAAATAAGAGCAAATAATTCCTATTGCTAATTCTTTTTCATCAGCAGGGATCATAAAAAGAAAATCTTGGTCGGATTTTGAAATAACCCTACTTGTCGGGAAAATGGAGTAAGAAATTAAGTAGATCGCGATTAGTTCTATTATTGTAGTTTTAAAAGATGTGAGAGTAAAAGAGTTATTTGGAATAAGATGAGTAACTTCTGCTTCAAGTACGCCTATGTATATATAAAAGATCAAAACTAGCATAGAGAAGATAAGCAGAGGTAGAGAGTATGTTGACCTAATCTTTAGCCAAGCAATTTTAAATAGTTTCATAGTGTGCCACTCATGATTTTTGTTACTATGGTTTCAATCGGTTCATCTTCCCTCCCTAAACTCCTTAATTCATCTATAGACCCAGTCCAAATAACTTTACCGTGATTAATTATTATAACGTGATCAGTTAGTCTAGTTGCTATTGACATTATATGTGTTGAGACTAAAAGTGTACCGTTTAATGATTTTAATACGTTTATTACTCTTTCTTGCGTCGGGATATCTAAATAATTAAGTGGTTCATCAAGTAAGACAATTTCTGGGTTATGAAGAAGAACGAGTGCTAAAGAAAGTTTTTGCAAATTTCCTCTTGATAACTTACCAGCCTCAACATACATATAATCTTCTAACCCCAAAAGATAAATCATTTCTTTAACTCTCTCTTTAGGTAAATCCCTCAAAGAAGCAAAGTATTCAAGATTTTCTATTACTGTTAAATTTCTGTAAGGCATCGCATCTTCCGGCAAATAACCTAAAATTCTTTTTACTTCTACAGAGGTGGGATTCATACCCTTTATGTATACTTCACCAGAATCTGGTCTTAAGAGACCAGAAATAATCTTTAGAGTAGTGGATTTACCAGCACCATTAGGACCTAACAATGCATATTTCCCATTGCACGGAATTGAGAATGAAATACCATTAAGAGCATAAATACCATTAAACCTCTTTATAACATTTCTTACCTCTATGCAATTCATTAAAAATAAAGTTTGTAGAAAGATTTAAAATTCTTTCACACTAGTATGCGGGACTTTTACTCAAATTAGAAGATAAGATTTATTTCACATATTTTAGAACGTAGTATCTTCCATCAGATTTAGATAAATACACAATAAAATTATGTATAAATTTTCCATCATAATTTGTCTTTATTATACACTAGAATTACGTAAGTCTCCGAGTACAAGAGTTGCAAAATCCTAGCATGAACGTCCCTAACAGAAAAAGATAAACGATACTAATGTTTTTAACTTCAAGAATTATTATACGATAAAAATAACCCAGAAAAAGTTCCAGTTGAATTTAAGCTGACCATCTTTCTATGATTTCCTTATTACTCAGAACCAACATTAGCCTTTGAAGGTTAGCCAATGATCTTTCATGTGCTGCCTTATCAGCTGAAGATACTGCCTCTTTAGCAATTACCGGTAAGAAACCCAAAGCTTGTGCATGTCTAGCAGAAGTTTCAACACCAATATCAGTAGCAATACCCGTAAATACAATCGTTGTAATTCCTACATTTCTTAACATTAATTCGAAGTTTGTACCCACAAATATGCTAGGTGTGTTTTTGTTAAGTACAACATCAGCTGGTTGTGGATAAACTTCTTTGACTATATCACCAGGATTAAAGTTTCTTCTAAACGCTGGATTTTGGAACCTTTCTGGGTAAGGAGTAATTTTCGTGTAAACTATTGAAACGTTATATTGTCTAGCTGCTGAGATTAGCTCTTTCAGCTTTCCTAAGAATTCTTCTTTATTGAAAATACTGTTTACCAATGCTTCTTGTACATCCCAAACAACAAGTACTGAGTTATCTCTTCTTATGTACTTTTTTAACTCTTCAAGGTTAAACCAGGCCATGAGGTTATAATGGAGAGATAGTTAAAAAACTTAACTATTCGGTAGTAAACCATCATTTTTTATAAGTCTTTTACAATATATTTAATCAATGTTAAGCGAATTAAAAGAAAAGATTCTTAGTATAATCAATTCTTATAATAGACCAGTGCTTTTTAAAGATATAAAGGATCAGCTTAATATTTCTACTGATGCTTTAAAAAGAGAACTTAACGATTTGATTAAAGAAGGACTTATTAAAAAAGAGAAAGGAAGATACGCACTTACAGAAGCTGGAAAAAAGTCACTCCAAAGATAAAATAAAAGAGTACAAATCGTTTACAACACGACTTATGAACTCCTCGCCAAGTTTTTCATCTATCTTAACTTTACCGTCTAGGTTTATTATACCGTGAGGGTTAGCATCAGATGTAGTTATCGTGTTAAACACTCCGTCCTTGACTGTGTAATCAATATCCTTTAATCTTTCCTCTCTAACTAATCTGGGATTTATGTATTTAATTATAGAAGATTCTACTGTACCGGCATGCAAATCACGTATTTTAAAGTACTCTAAACCCTTTCCCACAACCGAAAATATGTAAAGTTTAAAGTGTTTATTTTGAAAATTGATACTTCTTTTTACAATATCAAGTATTGATTCATTTCCTCCATGACCGTTTAATATTATCGCCTTATCAAAATATCTCGACAATTGATTAACCAGTTCCGTTAAGTACGAAATCATTGTAATATAAGAAACCCCAAAGTATGGAAAATCACCGTGTTCTATTGAGCAAGTATAATATATTGTGGGAAAAAGAAGGATCTTATCGCTTAGCATTTTTTCTATTCTCTTTGCTATTTCCTCGACGATTATAGAATCAGTCCCCATAGGTAAATGAGGTCCGTGTTGCTCAATACTACCAATTGGTATTAGTGGTATTTTCCCGTAAATATCGTCTTTAGTAGAGTGAAGAAGTATCATGAAGTATCCCATTTTTTAGTTCATCAAAGTTAAAGTTTACTCTTTCTACCTTGTATTCAGCATTTTTAAATATCCTCTCTATAAAACTTGAAGGTCTAGGTATTGGTAAATTATCGGCAATGTACTCTGATACTTCTTCAGGATTTTCATTAAATAGATCAATACCCTCTTTATAGACTGAGGAAAAATCTTCATTTTCACCTTTAGCACCACAAATTCCCGGTAACATAACTCCTTTACTCTTAAATAGATCCTCTATGAATACTCCTTTAGTAGTAACACCTACAGTTACTAGTGCAGAGTCTACTTCACCATCCTGGTATAACTTCTGTACCTCAAATGGATTGTCTGTATAAACAACTTGGGGAGAAATATTGTAAAGCTTTACTAGAAGTTGTAAAAGAATGTCATTAGCACTTCCTTTTTTCCATACTGCAATCTTTTTACCAATTTTAGGAGTTATAATTAGAAGCTTAGATAATAGAACATAATCAACTTTTCCAAGAATAGGTATTGCATCTAGATACACATCAGCATTAGGGACTTTTTCAAATTTAATTTCAAAATCGTGCCTCTTCATTGTTGAGGCAATTAATGGATATGCTACTGGTCCAGGGACTGTAGAAATTATCACAAATACAACTTTGCTGATTGAATTATAACTCTTTTGTTATCAGTAGTTTTCAGCTAATGTTTTGTTGATTATTAACGTTTGCTTTTAAATTAAAGCTTGATCTAGGAAAATTGGTAGACCTATAGCTGGTTACAGTTTAAAGGCACCTTCTACAGTTGCAGAAGCTAGGTGTTTACCCGCGGCGTAACTTCCCCTTACTTTTAATTACTTCTAATTCCGCCACGGGCACCCCTCTTAAGGGGTTAAATAGTTGCATTTTAACGAGATATACAATACGTAAATGTTGCACGTTAGCATATTTGCGTGTATACCGTCTTTATAAATTATTCCGCTAACGCGTATATGAAAACGTTACCTCTTGCGTCTTATAATCCCGTACATTTCACCGTTGGGATAAGCGCTTATACCAAAATGGGTAAGCTAATAGCTTTTTCCAATGAAATCCGTAATCCGCTTTTGCTTAACCTTTATAATCAACTCTTCAACTCTCCTTTTTAGTCTCTCCGAATCCTTTCTTATTTTATGATTCCCAAGGAGATAACCAGTTATATCAATACCATCAAAATTATAGCGTAGAGCCTCTTCAAATTCACGCATTGTTGAAATTCCCAAATACCATTTCCTTCCTTTTATACTAAGGAACTCACTAAGCGTATATGACCTATACCGCTTATCTGAGGCATAACCATAATAAACCTTAAAGCCCATCTCTTGTAACTCTTCAACTATCGTTATGTCCTTTTCTAAGGAGTGAATGGGAACAATAAACTCAATCGACTTTAATAGAGATAAATTCACACGACTTTCATGCGGTAAAACGTAATCGGGGTAAACTGCAATCTTAACCTCATTCCTCTTAATTTGCAGTCTCCTCAAATAATCAATATAAGCTAACTTACTCGTCAAAAGGTCTCTCTTAGCGTCATAAAAAAGAGGATAAGGGTAAAGAGGGTTATAGATATATTCACTCATATACTTCCACACAAAATACGATAAAGGACTTTTACCAATCCCTATTATCATGTTTCCTCACGTCAAATCGAGACTTAGTCTATCCATTACGTAATCCGGTAAATCCAGTTTTCTAAACACCCCTACAAAATGCCAATAGGGGATTTTAACTTCCTTCTCCTTTGGAAGTAATGAAGGAGAATAAGAGTTAAAGCGTTTCCCAAAGAGCCAATAGCCGTAAACCTTAGCCTGGTCTTTCTCCTCTACATTGGCCACATTACTATTAGCTATAAGATAAGCCATTTTGAGAACGTACTTTAAAACGTATTGCTTTGGTGATTGAACCTTTCTATAACATGCCCCCGAACTGTATTCTATTACTGCATCTTTCGGCGGTTTACCTTTCCATTTCCCGTTTTTTATACGGTGAATCTCGTTTATCGGTCCTTGTAACTTCTCCTTCTTCTTATAGTCAAGGTAAGCCTGGAGTAAATTCATATGAAGGGCTGAGCCAAACCTAACCAGAATCTTCTCTAACCACATATCAAGTAACGCCGTAAAGATGTGCTTATTAATAAGGGTCTTGTCCTTTCGCTCTAACTTTCCCTCTTTCATCTTTGTTTCCAGGTCTGAGGGTAAGGGGATATTGTAACGCCTAACGTAGTATGTGAAAGCGTCTTCTTTCTTCCTTCCGAATTTTCTATCCCATGGAATGAGGTATGGGACCCCAAACAGAATAACATGAATATGAAGAACGTAATCCCCATGATACTCGTAAGCCGTAAAGACCTTGATATCCTTACCCTTCCACATTTGTCTAATCCATGCCATCATTAATGTCTTAAGTTGAGTTATTATGGAGTCTTGTAGGGGGATAAAGCCGATAATTTTCCCATTATCCTTAACTGGAATTATTAGCGGAAAAATATGAGGTACGGTAAGGGTAATCATGATTGCATTCTTATGATGCTTAAACGCGTTATCTAAAGCCTTACTACTCTTAATTACGTTCATAAACGCCCTCTTCTTATCGTTAAACCTAGTCCTAACTTTAGTGATCATGAATTCCTCATCATCATTCATGAAAACCATTACGCTATTGTTCCATTCCTTAATGTTCTCTTGATAAAGAAAGGCGATATCCGAATGCTCTCTAGTGCCAGGGCGAATAGAGGCTTTGTACTGAGCAGTAAGTAATGCTTTTTGCCTATATCTGTTAGCCAGGGCTATTACTCTTATCCCTATCTTCCTCAATTCTTGTATTTTTTGTTTCGGATTTGCACTTTTTCCTAGAATTTGGGAATTGTGATTATTTGAACTCAAGTCAAAGGAACAGATAAGCCTTAAAATTTTACTAGAAGGTAAAATGAAATTTTTCGGTAAACGTTTTAGCGTGTAGGAGATTGGATAAGTCTTTAACTTCTCTACGATACCTTGTTCAACAAGAACCTTTAGGCGCTTTTCCAATACCTTACGGGCTGACTGCTTTGGTATATTCTTCTCCTTTGCATACTCCTCAGCCATAATAGTAAGTGGAACTGCGTTTTCCCTTTTCAAACGTGAAATAATCCAAAAATCGACAGAAGAAGGAGAGGAAAAAGAAGACATGCCTTAACCCGTTCTCTCTAACAGTATCGTAACCTCTTTGTAAACGTACTTTTCCCAATACACTGCTAAGTTACTTGGTAAGGTTATGATGTAGTGTTTGTTATGCCTAGTAGGTTTCTTTAAGCCTATTGGGATTTCTTGGTCATCTAAGATAACCGTAACTAACCATTCCTTGTCCTTAACAAGAGCCTCAAACTTCTTTGGTATATAAACGTAGTACTGAGCGTAGTTATAGGGCTTTCCCTTTATTGTAGTCCTCTTCTCTGTCCTCTGTAACGTTACCCCAGGGATTAAAAGTTGATTTATCTCACGCATAGGGAAATGACCTCACGTTTCAGCAATCTCCTCAATCTGTCAGCATTCCTTATCTTGTGTGAATGCTTAGGAGTGAGTAGTAACGCGTTATTCCCCTTGAAAATGATCGTTAGGAGTTCCTTCCCTCTTTGCGTGACCGTTATGCCGTAATCCTCTATCTCTAACGTTAGATTAGCCTCATACTCTACGTAATGTAGGTGTAAGCGTATTGGTGTCTCAGCCTTAACATGGTCTATTACGTCTTCTGCTATCTCCTTAGGTATAGGTGTGTCATTGATGTATGCGTTATCATCATCTATTACTACGTGTATACCGTTTATGGTTAGGCTCTTGTAGTCCCCGTTTGTAATTATTGCTTTAACTTGCGTCTTTACCTTCATTAATAATCACCTTGTTAGGGCAAACCTTAGCAAAGACGCAATACTTACATTCCCAATCGTGTTTAGGGGTAATTCTAGTGTATATGAAATCTTGAACTAATTCACTTAGTTCATCTTCACTTATTCCATCTTCTATGTGGAATTCAGTAATCCTATCGGGAGTTATGTATAGTAGAATTCCGTAAAATCGTGTTCCATTTTGGGATAAGCGCTTATCCCAATTTGGATTATTGTTTAACATGTTGAGGTAAATCCTTAGTTGAAGTACATGCTCAACTCTCGGTATACCCGAATCATTTCTTGAGGTCTTTATCTCAATAACTGCATTATCCTTTATTGCATCAGCTCTACCTATTAATGTATAAACTTGGTCTCCTATCTTTATCTCCTTACTTATCGGAACCTCAACTTCAGCATTAAGCTCTTCACGTAGAATCCTTTCTACACTATCATGGATTAATGAGCCTTGAAGAGTTGAAGGAGTGTAAGCCTCAGCGTAAGTGAGTTCCTTAAATTGTTCTCTTAACCTTGACTTTAGTGGGCAATATAGGAGATCTGTAACGTATATTGTATTATTGTCCTTCTTTTCATGGGCTTTTTTATCGTTAAACCGTCTCCTAAAAAGGGTTTGCGTGAGAGAAAGGTTTATAAAGATAGAGTTAGAATTACTCATGACCTATCCCCCCGTTGCTTTTTCCATGATTTTTTGTGATTGAATCGATTAGGCTGACTTCATGATGAGTCCTTTAAGTGTCTCCTTGCATAATCCCTTATCAACTTTCTTATTATCCCACTTCTTGAGGTTCCTTCCATTTTAGTTAATTTGTCTATCGTTTCTGCATCTTCCTTATCTATGTATACCGTTAGGATTACCTTTTTTAGATTCTTTACTTTAGGCATGGTTTCCCAATATTCTATTAGTATTTTATCTTAAATACTATTAAAATTACATGAACGATTATACCTCTTTATATATTTTTGCCTCAAAATTAATTCTAGGGAATTTATTACGCAAAAAATAGCTTAAGGTATATGCTAGAGTTTACATAAGATATCAAAGGTATTTTGCAAAAATCCTTATTTTCCAGTTGAAATAGAGGTTATTCCACTGCAAAGCCTCATTTCTATGTTAGAATCTTAATAAGAAGAAGTAAGGGAAATTTTTAGTATTACTCTATCTTAGAGTCGAATATAGAGCTAAGGCTTAAAAAAATCTGTAATAATATTATAAATGGGAAAATATGATAGACGCAAAAGAGTGGAAAGACGCAATAGAGAACGATTTAAGAAGAGAAGATTTACCAGAGAGTTATAAGGAGACGCTTAGAGAAGTACTAAGGCTAATAGAAAATGGCGAAATAGAGATTGCAGAGGAGATAGCGATAAACTTACCCATTTTGGAATAAGCGCTTATCTCAAAATGGAACAAGTTACTCCTTTTTTAACACATAACCTTTTACTGTCTTTATTGTTAATCCTTCTTTTACCGTGAACTGCTTTTCCTCAAAGAACTGCTTTATACGTTCTGGCAATTGCTGATAGTACTGCTCACTCATAAACCTAACGTTATTTGAATCTATCTTATCGTAAAGGTATCCTCTTATTTCTAGGACTTTGAGGAATTCCTTTACTGCTGAGAGTAATGGAAAATAGTCTAAAACCATGTCGTGGTAGGATAAGTTTGTTTCACTCTTGTATTTTTTAATAGTCTCTTCTTCCTCACGTGAAAGACGTAATGTAATAGTAACGTGATTCTTCAACCATCTCTGATAATAAGTAGTTCTTCTCCTTGGCATAACGTAATTTAACTCTCATTTTACGTTTATATGCGTTTCCCATATTGAAAGCAATATTGCTTATCAATATCGAATGAGGAGAAATACCGATAAAGTGACGTTAATTTAGATTGAATGCAAGTTTGAATCAATATTGAATCAAGAGCTTAAGGTTCTTGAGTAAAATTCATTTTTATGAAGTAATTATGTGATTATCTCGATTTGACTAAAGTAGAAAGAGAGAAATATTATTTTTATAGATGAAACTTAGACTTATTACGTTAGAAAAGCTTTTCTGAAATTGCGGGTAACATAAGAAAACACGTAAAAATTACGTTCTCCTCAGAGTTTCCGTGAAAGAACTTTCAGCAACATTTTAAGCCCTTAACATGGTTTCACCGTAACTTAGAGCTTTACTGGATTTTCTTCTATTTGTTGAAATTTCAGTAATTAAGCCTTGATTAATATAAGCGTTATAATGAAGACTATGATGATTAAGGTAATTCCTAAATAGAGATTAGAGAGTGGACTACTCACCTTGTTTATATGTTCATCTTCATTACGATTTTCATTATCATTGATTCTAAGGCTACTATCTACTTGTTCCTCTAAGTGTTTAGCATAAGACCTTAGTATATCATTATTATATAAGATAAGAGGAATCTCAGATTCCTCTGGAACTGTAGGTTCTTCTGGTAATGTTAGGGCTAAAGGGTCATAGGGCTTAGGATTAACTATGTTTTTTATTGTCCGTATCGTATCTTTAACGTTAGGTATGGTCTTATATATCTTCTCCTTTGTGATTATATCCTCTCCATGTGAAGAAGGCAAGAACATAGAACCAATACCTAACGCTAAAAGCGGGTAATTATAAGCCTTTGACTCTCCCAATTCTACTGCTAATTTTCCTATTGGGCTTAACTCATCTGCACCGGTTAAGAGCAATCTTCCGGTATCTGCTAACTCTACTAAGCCGGGTATATCAATTAACCCAAATGCTATATCGCTAATTTTTGCCGGTAAAGGTTCTCCTGGATGCGCTGCTAAATGCCCGAACGTTCCCGTGATGGGGATAATATTGGCTGCCAATTGACTTTCTATATTAAAGAATTGTTTCCCGGTCTTAATCCCGAATTTTGCCAATGGAGAAAATATAGGAGTATTTGCCACGCTCTGGTTTTCAACTTGCTGAATTGCCTCTGAAAACGGTTCAAAATGTCCAGTTTTAATGAATTCTCCTACTTCTCTTCCTAATGCTGACGAGTCTGTAAAGAGATCAGTTAGTAGAGTTCTTGTAAGATGATAGGAAGTAGCTAAGGCGTTTTTTATATCGTTAAATATATCGTTAAAGATACTACTCATATTATTATATTATGATAGATAAACAAAAAGTCTTAATGAGTATTACATGTAGAACTAAGACCTTTCTCATAGACTAGAGTAACCTCGGGGCGTGTTTATCGTATATCTCTTGTAATTCCTTTTCCGATAGGTTAAGGTAACGTTCTTGAAGGATTTGAAATTGTTGAGGCGGTGTTCTACCTTGTAACACGTTTACGACTAAGGGGCTGACCCCTTGTTTCAACATATAGCTAGCAAAGAATGAGCGTAAATCGTATAATCGAAATTCCCTTCCTATCACTTTTCTCATTGCTATCTTAATCTCTGTCCTTATATCGTCCTCGTCAAAAGGGAACAGCTTAGCCTCCCATTGCTCTATGTTAACGTTTAAAGCTTTAAGGGAATTAGCATACCTTCTTACAAATCGTTCACGGTATGGGAGATACGTTTCCTTTAACCACTCTACAGTGGGCTGATGGATAAATGTTACGTAAGCCCTCTTTGTCTTAGTCACTTTTCCTATCCTAATAACGCGGTTTTCCAGGTCCACTTGGTCTAGTCTTAGGCTGAAAACCTCACCAGTCCTTAGACCAGTCTCAGCTAAAATGAGGAAGTAAGCCTTAGCCCCTAAGCCTTCTATGGCGTTAAAGATTTGCTTAACCGTCTCTAACTCCAAATTTATTGGTGTGTATTCACGTTCATACTTAGGTATCTTTACGGCGTCGTATAATTCCCTTGCAATTCGGGGATTCTTTGGCTTTATAACTTCCTTGATAAACAATTTTAACGCCTTTCCTACGTTTTCGGCTCTCCCCTTACTCTCTTGTAACACGTCTAGCATGTACTCCTTTAACCTGGTAGGTGTTAATTCGTAATTCAGTTCAGCTAATGCACGCTTTAGCGAATTAGTTCTCATATATGCAGTCTTCTTAGCCCTTTGAGTCTTCATTATCTTCTCAAATAGCTTTATATCATCATCGCTCACTACGTACGTATTTGACGGCTCTTTAATGTACTCTCCTAACTCTTGCCATAATAACGTTAAGAAAAAGTTCCTAAAGGACTCATCTGTCTTAGCTTTAACTATGACGCTTATAGCCGTCGTAGGGTCTACGTCAGTGCTCTTAAGCCCGTAGAGTATGTCGTTTAACTCCTCAACTGTTAGAAGGTCTGAGGCTTTCTCAATAACCTCGTTAGGTATCTTCTTAATTTTACCGTTTACGTAACGGTTTAATGTTGACCTATCTACACCTATTTGGCGTGAGACGTAACTTAAGCCTAGCTTATCTATTGCCTTTTTGAGAATAGCTATCTTCTTTTGCTCATCTAACTTTTCCACGTTAACTTTTGCCATAAATTATGCTCACTATTTTCATGTATAGCATTGTTGCATTAAAACCTTATGTCGTTGCATTTTAGCTATTTCTTATATAGAGAAAAACGTAGTAATGACGTAATTTAACGGTGTGAAATAGTTACATATCCTCTTAAGGGATCATACACAGTCACCCTTAAATCATTGGGGCTGGTCGAGGGAAACACCACTACCCTCCCATCCACCTTTTTCATGAGATTAAGAGGTGCAATAGAATCCCTTTCTAACAACACTTCACCGCTTTCCAAGTACCTAGCATTCACCTTGAAAACTTTAATCACCCTACCCTCGTGAGCAGTGCCCGTCATCAGGTAGGGGTTAAAAACCTTGACAACCCTCTCAATGAGCTGCTTACTTTTCTTTAACTTCTCTCCAGTGAACGGATTGAGAGAGGAAGTGTAAGATTCAGAAACCTCCGTAACTTCTATCGGCTGAGTTTTTAACATCTCAGTAAATTTGACTACGCTCCACTGGTGAATCCTATGCCTAAGCTTACTACTTTTATCACCCTCCATCCTCTTCTTAGCCCTTGAAGAAAACTTGCCAACAATAACTCTTGCATTCAAGTCCCTAGCTAACTCTACAATTCTCTTAACAGTCTTCCTCAGCACGTCAAGTTTCCTCTCCCTTTCCCTTAATCTCCTCAGCTTTTTCTTAATTAGCTCGTCCTTAGTTGAATATCCTTTAGTAATTTCTTTCCTTCTTATGGAGTAATTAACGACAATCCTCCCTAATCCAGTCTCATAACGCCTTATCTCCTTGAGCTTGAAATCCTCAAAAACTGCTAAGGTGGCGTTATTCTCATTAACGTCAATAGAAACGTAATTACCTTCTTTCGTCTCCACCTCAACCTCCTTCTCAAAACTAGTACTTTCCTACCTACTAGCCTTAGCTTAAGCTCTTGTGAAACCCTCCAGCCTTTACTCACGTAATTAATAAATTGTTTAGTTACCTTGAGGGGAATATCAATCCAACCCTTATGAGTTAAGATGCTGACGGATATCTTGTTAAACCTCCAATTAATCGTGTTTGGAATAGAGATCATAACCCTTCTGTACTCTGGCTTATCCTTCCTCGTTAGTCCCCTCTTTCTCCTCTTTCTGAAACTCTTGATTATCCTACCAGCAATGATATAGGCACCTTCGATAATCCTAGATGGCAAGAAGGGATATTTCTTCTTATAATAATTGTAAAACCTCTCGTGTAACTTCTTCCTTGTAGTGGGCAAGCCCTCGGAGAGTATGATGTTAATCATTTCATTAACGATCACTTTCTGATATTCCTCAACCTCCTTTAACACATGATGCTTCCAGTAGTTAAGAGGGTCGCTCTCTAGCTTAACAGTCCTTTTCAACGTCTTCAACACATTTAACCACCTCCTCGTACTTATGACCGTAGATCCTGGAGGCGAATGACTTGACTATTTCCACGAAGTCTTCCATCAGCTCCTGCATGTAGTCCTTTGGTTCCTCTTGAAAAGTAACGACTACGTCAACCCCATAAGCCTTGAAGAGCTCTACTAAGTAGTCGAAACCGAAACGCGTCAGCCTGTCCTTGTAAGCTATGACGACGGCGTCTATTTGCTTCCTCCTAGCCAACTCGATCAGCTTCTTTAAACCCCTCCTGTCCTCCTTCAGTCCAGACCCTACGTCCTTGATCTCCACAACGCTCACATCGCCGTAATTCTTCTTAACCCATTCCCTCAACGCGTTTAATTGCCTTTCCAGGTTGTCCTTTTGTGTATTAGACGAAACCCTAGCGTAAATTGCGATCTGTTTAAGCCTACCGCCACCGCTTAATAACCTCTCTACTTCGCTGTAAGGTATCCTCCACCTACCGTTAATTTCGATGGCCTTTATTTTCCCTTCCCTAATCCACTTTATCACGCCACTCCTGCTCATCCCGAATATTTCGGCAACCTCACTGGGAGTTAGGTATCTCTCCACAATAATTAGAAGCGATTAAAAGTATTTAAAAGTTACTTAAAAATGCTACAGTCTCTTAAAAGTAGTGCACATAATGCTTCTTAAATTAAATAAAACATCTTCCTTGTGTCAGAAAATAGCTTGTCTTTTAACTTATCAGAAAGTATAGCATCTAAGAAAATTGAAAGATTCAATAATCCATATACTGGGAAAAAATATTTAAGAGTGTAAATAAACTGTTTTACGATGTACGTATTTCAAGGTTTAAGCGGTTATCTTCTTCTCCTGGGTTTGATGATTGGAGAAGGAATTGGTTTACCAATTCCCAGCGAAGTAATAATGCCTTTAGTTGGATATTATTCCTATGAAGGGAACATATCATTATACATGGGAGTAATTTCTGGTACTGTAGGTAGTCTAATAGGATCAATTATAGCGTACTATATTGGGTTTTTCTTAGGATTTCCTTTCCTTAAGAAATATGGTAAGTACTTACTAATTAACGAGAAAAGAATTGATGCTTTACATAGTTGGTTTATAAAATACGGCGACTTTGCAGTTTTTGGGTTCAGATTTGTCCCAGAGCTTAGGGCCTTAATCTCTTATCCCGCTGGAATAGCAAAAATGAGTATGCTAAGATTTTTTATATTTACACTCTTAGGTCATTTAATATGGGATATCTCTTTATCAATATTAGGTTATCATTACGCGGATGAAATTAATTATGTGATAAGTTTAGCTGAAAAATTCGGAGTTTATGCTATAGGGATAACAATTATTCTCATAGTGATTTATGTTATAATAAAATTTGCTAAAAAATAAAGGGAAAAGAAGAAACTATGGTGAGTCAGGTTTCTTTTACGAATTGTAATAATTCTCATGGAATTAGAATAATTGTATAAATAAATAATTGATTTTATATCATACCCTTAAATTATCATAAGTATTTAATCTTTCCCTACATAAAAATGAATCTCAGATAGCGATGTATTTTTTGCTTTTATTAAGGATCAAGCTTTTCCTTTAACCGTTTGTTGATTCCTTCTGTGTCTTAGATCATATATTAGCTTTTTCGCTCTCTTAATATGATTATCACTAGTTATACAGAGATAAAAAATAATTTAATGTATAATCCCATTTCAATATCATGTTAGACTACAACGAATTTGATAGATGGTTTAAATCAGCTAAGCTTACCTTAGAAAGTGCTAAGCATGATGTTAGCGGTGGGTTCTATAATTGGGCTTGTTTTAAATCGCAACAAGCTGCTGAGTTTGCTGTTAAAGCTTATTTTTATGGTATTGGACAACCTAAAACTGGACATACAATATCAAGTTTATTAAATTTACTCAATGCTCCTCAAGATCTCATTGATAAGGCTAAGTATTTAGATAAATTGTATGTTCCAACCAGATATCCAGATGTATGGGAAGAGGAAACACCAGCATACTATTATACCAAGAAGGAGGCTGAAGAAGCTATAAAATATGCTGAAGAAATAATAAAATACGTAGAGGAACTTTGGAGGATGTTATCTCAAAAAGAGAAAGAGAGAGAAGAAAGGTAATAGAAATAGTTAGGAGTTATGCTAACTCATTGAAAGGTAAATATACCGTATTTTTAATAGGCTCTTATGCCAGGGGTGATTTTAATGTATGGAGTGATATAGACGTGTTACTAATAGGAGATTTTCAAGGAAATCTATTAGAGAGATTACTAAGATTAGATTTTCCTCCCGGCTTTGAGGTTATCCCTCTGACTGAGAACGAGTTTGATAAGGCGATTAAGAAAAATAAGCCAATAATTTGGGATGTTAAAAATAAAGGAATTGTGCTAAGAGATGATCTTAATATATGCAAAAAATATGCCAATACAATACAATGTGTTAACCCTTCATAGACTATATATGGAGATTTGAAAATTTATCTTTAGTGACTTTATGAATAGCTAGCTTATACAAACTTAAAATACAAATTTCTATTTCAGAACAACTACATACATATTTTCAAAAGAATTTAAATTCAGATGATTTTATTCTCCTTTAGAAGACTTGAATTTTATAGATATAAAATATTCTTTTAATTACTATTTTTACATTTAAATAAACATTTAAAAACAAACTTAATATTAAATGTCTATTTTTAAGCGAAATTTTCTTGATTAAGAGTTTAATATTTAGACTACTATGATATATCTATCATGAATATTTATTTAAAGAGAAAGAAAAAAGAAAATTATTTTACCTTCTTCTCATTACTAACGCTACAATACCAACTATTATACCTATTATAGCTAATACGATACCGATTAGTGCATAAGTCTTTGCACTACTTATATTATTATTTAGTGTACTGACATCACTGCTTAAAGTATTTCCTAGTGAAGATATGTGAGAATTAATCGAGTTTACATTATTACTTAGCGCTGTACTTAGTGATGATAACTGGTTTGCGAAATTAACCATTACTGATGAACTGTTTGATAGACCGTCATTTTGTACAGCTACGACAGTAATGTTATAGGTCCCATCTGGATACATAGCGGTATTTATTGAGTAATTGCCTATTATAGGCGATGTAGATGGCACAAATGTTTTTACTAATTGACCGTTTAACAGTATTTCAACTTCAGATATATCCGATCCAGTAATTGTGTAAGATATTGTAATTGTACCGGTTACGTTTGAATTTGGTTTAGGTGATGTAATTGTTACAAGTGGTAATGAGGGTGTTATACTGATCACTTTCGAGTTAATTAGAGTAAGTTTGGTTGAACTTAAGTTCAAAAATTCTGCAGTAGTCTCAACTAATGAGACATTAGAGCTATAAGCGTATATACTATTAACCGTGGAGGATACGATAGTTATACTACTATCCTTAACATAAACTAATGAGACATTAGAGTTTATAATGGTTACATGACCTTCTATTGTATCATTAAAGAGTATATCATTCATTAAGGTAACATTTCCTTCTATTGTATCATCAACAAGGTAAGCGTTATAAGTTTGTCCAAGGTCAATTGTTTTTCCTTTAATTTGAGTATATGGTAAAACATAGAATGTATGTTCAGCAGATATATTTGTTGTTGTCGGAATTCCATCGGCGGATACTCCAGTGACTAGAATATCGAATGGTACTCCAGAGTAAGTTGTAGCAAAGTAAGTCAGATTACCTAAAGAGTATGATGATGGTAAAGTTACATTACCTACCCATAAGCCTAGTGAGGGATTATACCATAATGGTATTTGAATTAAGTTACTTATAGTAGAATACTCACCAGATAATATAGTTGGATAAACATCAGCAGAGTACATTCCAAATTTAACTTCAGTTCCGTTTGGATATGTTATATTAGCGTAAATATTAATCGTCTCTCCTCCGTAAGCATATCTTACAGTTTCTATTTGTGGAACATTATACGCCGGCGAGACATATATTTGACCATAAAACTGCCCAGTTATATATTCTCCTAATGTATATGAGTTATAAACCGCATTAAGAATTATCGTATAAACTCCCGCTTGAACATTTTTAGGTACTGGTAAGTAACCTTCGTAGGCATCAATTGTTGGGTTAAATAATACTCTAGCTTCACTGACCACTTCGCCGCTTGGACTTATCAACTTTGCAGTTATATTAGAACCGTATAGTATATCATTATAAGTTAAAGGATTAGTTAATGCTAGTGATAATGGTGGCTCTGGCAGACCTTCAATAACTACAGCTTGTCCTCCTCCAACCGCACCTGGTTCAACTATTACATCTGGTAATATAAACATTGTTTGTAGATATATTCCATTCATAAAGGCATCAAAACCATAAGCACCATTAGCTTCAGCCAAGATTACTCCAGAAGGTAAAGATGATAGTATTCCCACCCAGGCTCCTATATGAGGATTATAAGTTAACGTTACTCCGCCTATATCTGCAAACAAATTTGTTGTAATATTGTAACTGTATAAGGTAAGGGTAAAAGACTGAGTAGTTGGTGCCGGAACTCCATAGACGTTACATATTTCAGTCTCTATCACTGGAGTCACATTACTATCAAAAGGCACACCAGTAACTGGATTTAGGAACTGTACATAATATCCAGAGAATGTTTCATAATATCCTAATCCTTTAATTCCATCTGATGAGCCGTAAACATAAACAAAAATAACTCCAACAGCAGTAGATGGTAGAGTTACTGTTGCTGTCCACTCTTTTGATGTAGGATTATATGCTAATTCAACAGTTGTTGTATTACCATATACAGATTCTATAGTAGCAAAGAATGTACCGGAACTCACTGAAACACCACTATAAGTAATATTTGCAGTAATCAACATCTCTTCTCCAGGGAAGAACTCTTCTGGAGTTTCACCAGTAGTATTATAAACGTTAACGACTATCGATAAGCTTGGCGATGGTTTAAGTGTTTGTAAAGTAGTTGCCAATTCACCGAAGTTTATTGTTCCCCAACCTGTGACTAAGTTGTAACCGTAGTTTGTAGTCCATGGTATGTTGTAACCAAAAGTTATTGGATAGAACACTTTATTGTATAAGGAAGAATTTTCAGCAATCATATAAAGTGTTGGAGTAATTAAACCTAATTTTTTGTTGAGATAGCTCATTACAGTGACTAAAGCCCCAGCAGTTAATGGTGAAGCTTCACTGGTTCCACCAGTTATTGCAGTTACATTTCCGGGGCATACAATGTAAATTCCCGGAAATACATCAGCATTTGCGGAAACATCTGGAGTTTCTCTTCCGTTTGGATATGTTACTGGTGTAGATAAGCTAGATTGATACCAGGGTTTAGGCTCAACAATACTTATTCCACCCGTAGAACCACCGTAATTTATAAAGTTTGGAACGAATCCGTAATTTGACCATGCTGTTTGATAATATGAACCATTAGGGAACTGTATATATGTTGTTGTACCTCCTACTGCTATTACATAAGGAGATACTGAAGGATACCCCACTGTTCCAATAGGTCCATTACTATAACCACTTCCTCCAGCATCACCACTACTTGCTAAGAATGTTATCCCTTCTGTAACACCCATAGCATAATACTCATCAGTTAAGACTACACATGAGTAAAATAGTTCACCATTGAATGAGGAGAATGACGATTCTGGTATACTAAAGCTTTGAGAAAGTACATCAACTTTATCTTGTGAAACTATATAGGAAATTACTGCAGATAAAGGTAAATTGGGATTGGCAATATACAAGGTTATATTTGCTTCAGGAGCCATTGTGTGTGCAATTTCAACATCTAAACTAATTTCTCCAGCCCAACCAGTTAATATTCCGAGGTTTGGATTATAAGGACCAATGGGAACTATTGTGAAATTTGGTGGATTTGGTAATCCGGTTATTTCGTCGAAATATGCTAATTGCTGTGCTATGTAAGGATCACCATAAAAGTCCAAAATTCCAATAGTGTAGTTTTGTCCCTTATATCCATTATTAAACAAGAAAGTTAAGTTATATACTTTTTGTAATGCTGTTGGCCAGTATGCTTCAATTGAAAATGTTTGATTAACAGTTTGATAAAATTTTTCTAGGCTTTTCTGAGTTATTAAAGTTGTAGGATGATTAAAGAATATAGTGGTTAAATTATTAGATACTACATATACTGGTAGTTTAGGAACTCCATAAACGGTATAATATGTAAGTGAACCGTTAGAATATACTGCATAATTTACACCAAGTGTGTTTTCAATTTGAGCTACACTTCCTTCAGCTACAATTATTGAATCTGAAGCGGTAAATAGTATATTAAAACCATTCTCCTTTAGATATTGTAAAACATGTTCATATTCTGTTGTAGGATAAAATAATTTTTCGATCTGTGTCTTATTTAAGAAGTGATGATATAGTGTCGATGAGGGGTTTGAAACAGCATAAGCGTAGTAATATAAAAGCCCTAAGTTCTTAAGGGGAATATATACTGTAAATATTACTTTTTCATTACTAGGTAAACTACCTATTTTATGAAAGCCATTTAATTGAGTTGGAGGAATATACTGTGTTTGTGCTACTGTTAATAGTGGAGTTAGAATTGATAGTATGAAAAAGAAGGATAGAAATAACGCCTTATTTTGCATGCTTAGTAATATACTTTCACCTTTATAAATTTTTCCATAATAGCGATTTTATACCCAATGTTAGCAAAAACAAAATATTAAGTAACTTTCTTTAAGTTTAACTACTTCTTCTAATTTAGTAAAGTAGAATTGTAGCCCTAAAATTACTATACTAATATGTTAAAATTTCATTAGATAGGATTTAACATCTAGAAAATGATGCAGAAAAGAGAAAACGCAGACTTAGTATCTTCCTTAACCTACATGATTAGCCAGATTATACTAGATTATAAAATAGTTATCACTCTTTATTCCAATTTGAATTTAGAATTATAAAGAAGATCTGTAGATTAATAGCAAAAATTATATAAGGAAAATTATAGTGTTTTTTATAGTAAATTCGACGGGAAAAATGACATTTGTAGATTAAGAGTATAATTTAGTGACCAAATATTTGACTTCCTTCCGAAACCTTATGTCAAGGCTAAAGTGTTTTTACCTTCGCAACTAATATGAAAAAGACTATACTAATCCCATAGACTATAACTAGAAGTCTTTTTATTATATTTTTAGCATTACGGGAAAATTTAACTAATTGTATAAAAAAGTAAGTTCTTAACGTTATAAGCGTTAAGATTTCTGATACACTGTCCTCCTGCATTAGAGAAATATTTATAAACTTGGGAGGTGGTAAGTTACTTGCTAGGGGGTAAGTAAAACGTTATTTGATCCTAGACCTAAAGATAATTTGAAAGATATCTTTGACAGAGAAAATGAAATCTCATTACTTAAAAATTCACTAGACTCTCCTTTAATTGTTATAATGGGATTAAGGAGAACCGGGAAAACATCTTTAGTTAGATCTGTTTTAAATGAGGAGAAAGCTACTTATATTTTCCTTGATATGAGGAGATTTGAAAATAAGGAATATATCGTGTATAAGGATTTTATTCAAGTATTGGAAAAGGAGATAAATAGAATTATAAAGAAAAATAGAGATCTCATATCACATCTCCAGATACGAGGAGTACAAATTATGGGGATTTCGGTAAATTTTAGTTGGGGAAGAGATAAAGTGGAGCTTTCAGATATCTTTTCCTCTCTAAATGATTGGGGTGAAGAAAAAGGTAAAACAGTACATATAGTAATTGATGAAGCACAAGAATTGATAAAGCTTAAAGGCTATAACGTCCTCTATTCAATAGCCTATGCTTTTGATAATTTAAAGAAACTCAACTTCATAATAACCGGGTCTGAAGTAAGAGTAAAAGATAAATTTTTAAAACTGCAAGATGAAGAATCACCACTTTTCGGAAGAGTTAGCATAGAAATTAATATAAAACCTTTTGATAAGGAAACTGCTATAAGATTTTTGGAGGAAGGATTTAGAGAACAAGGAATAAATTTCGACGGTAAAGAGAGGGTGTACGACATTCTAGGAGGAAATCCTGGATGGCTAACTTATTTTGGTTACGTTTATATAAAAATTAAAGATGAGGAGAAGGCAATAGTCAATACCAAAAAGTACGCTAAAAACTCCTTTCTAGAGAGTTTTGTAATTTCCTAAAAGAGGGAGGAAGAGATAAAAGAAGGTATTTAAAGGTCATAGAAACATGTAAGGAAGGATGTAGGTGGAAGGATATTAAAAACTCTCTGGAAGCTTTAGAAGGTAGGGAAATAAATGACGGAACAGTGAGGGACATCGTGAATAATTTATTAGAATACTCCTTCTTGATTAAGGAGGATAAAGAGTATATAATTGCAGACAAATTATTGGGAGAAATCTCTGATTTAAGATGTTAATGGAACTAACTTTAGATGTTAGAGTATAACTGCTAATACATACTCATATTTAAAGTTAGTTTTAATTTCTTTAATATTGTATGATTGTGTAGATAGTTCTGTATAAATTATTTTCTTATAGCGAATATCATTTAATAGAGTACTAAACCTCTACTTTGGAAAAATTAGCTTCATATAAGAGACACCATATGCTATGACTATAACAATCTTAAGTTTCAACCGTAGGAGGAATTTATAACCTATTAAAAATACTTAATCTTCAGACTCTATTAACTCAAGATTAACTTTTTGTGAAGAAGACTTTTTAATTCGTTTGCATACTAACTTTTATGCTTCAAGAGCATTTACCAATAATAACTGGTAAATCCACTTATATAGATGATATTAATCCAAAAAACGTTGCATATCTTCACGTTGTTAGATCGCCAATAGCTAGGGGTATAATAAAAAGTATATCTAAGCCACAACATGCGTTATTAACCTTAACATGGGATGACGTTAAAACCTATATGCCCGCGAGGCTATTTCCAGATCTAGCTAGAACTTCACAAGTAGCTAGAATGCCAGTATTAGCTGATGGAAGAGTCAACTTTGTCGGACAACCAGTTTTAGCATTTGTTGTTGAGGACAGATATGAAACAGAGGATGTAGCAGAAGAAGTTTCGATAGATTACGAAGAACTTAAACCAGTAGTGGACGTAGAGGAATCATTAAAAGAAGAACCTATACATCCAGGATTAAAGAGTAATATTTCAATAGATCAGCTACTAGAAGGAGGAGATTTATCCCTTAAGAATAGGGCAGATGTAGTAGTCAGAAGAAAAATAAAACAACATAGAATTGTTTCAAATCCAATGGAACCTAAAGGAATAATCTGTTGGTGGGATAATGATGTATTAAACGTATATGTTTCTACACAAGCTCCTTTTGGAGTAAGAAATGATTTAAGGGAAGTCTTAGGTATACCTCCAGAGAAAATTAGAGTTTACTCTCCACCTAATGTAGGAGGCGGATTTGGTAATAAAAGTGGAGGTTACCCAGAATATGTATTAGCTGCAATAGCTTCGTTAAAATTAGGTAGACCTATTAAATGGATTGAGACCAGAAGTGAAATGTTAGTAAATACTCAATCACTAGGTAGAGGAGAAGTTTCTGACATGAAGTTATATGCTACTAAAGATGGAGAAATATTAGGTATGGAAGGAACAATAATAGCTAACATAGGTGCCTACGATTACGGTTTAAATTTCTTTACATCATTGTTTGTAGCAAGGTTATCTAATGGTCCTTATAAATTAAAGTTTGCCTCGATCAGAGCTATGTCGGTATTTACTAACACACCACCTATGGGATTCTATAGAGGAGCTGGAAGACCAGAAGCAGCGTTAATTCACGAAACACTGGTTGAGGATTTGGCTGAAGAATTAGGAATGGATCCCGTAGAAATAAGGAGGAAGAACCTTATAGATGATAACGGTTATCTAACACCTTTAGGTAGTAGATTAGATCCTGCAGGATATCATGAAGTTTTAGACAAAGCAGAAAAATATTATAGGAAAGCAAAAGAAGTATACAAGGATAAAGGAATATCATTAGTAGTATTTACCGAAATAGTAAGAACATCACCGGGTGAGGGAGCTAAAGTTGAAATTAAGAACGGGAAAGTGTACTTCAGTTTAGGCTTAGGTCCTCATGGTCAAGCTTATAGTAGTACGTTTAAAAAATTAGCTTCGCAGGCTTTAGGGATTGATGAGAGTATGATAGAAGTAGTTACGGGAAGTACTGAAACCGTAAAAGAAGGTATAGGGAGTTTTGGCTCTAGAGCGGGAACAATAGGAGGGTCAGCAGTAATTGCTGCTTCTAAAGAATTATTGAAAAAACTAGGTAAAGATTCGCTGAATGGAGAAGATTTAATAAAGTATGAAGGAGTAAGTGCTGAGGTATTTTACAAAGCTGATGATATTTTCGCACCAGGTGCTCATGTAGCAGTTGTAGACTTAGATAAGGAGACAGGCTTCGCTAAAATTATAGATTATTACGCAGTAGATGATGTGGGTAAAGTTCTTAATAAAGAAGAAATTGAAGGGCAGATTATTGGAGGAATTTTACAAGGAGCTTCCCAAGTTGTAATTGAAGCAATGAGATATGATGAACGAGGAATTCCATTATGTGCTTCGATAGCAGATTGTGGAGTACCTACTTCTCTTGAAGCACCACTAAATATAAGTCAAGAATACGTAGAATATCCTTCTCAACTATTATCTGGAAGTAGAGGAGTAGGTGAAGCTGGAACTACTGGAGCCTTACCAGCAGTATTCATAGCCTTTGAAAAAGCAGCTAAGAAAAAGTTTAACATAACACCAATCGACCCATGGATTATTGTATAAAATTTCTATTTTCATACTTCAGAATATATTATTACACATTAAAATTAATTTATAGATTATATTACCTTATTTATAATATAAAGTATAATCAATTATTGGATTTCAAGTTCTCTTTTAAGCTAAATTTTATTTTACATTCTCCAGAAATTCCTTAACTTATGCAAAGTAATACACTTCACTAATTTTGGTAAAAACGTAAGTTATGGAAAAATTACACATTGATAAGTTGAGAGAAAACTTCGTGCTAAGCGGCATTTCTAATCCATAGTTTAAGGTAAGCAACATAATTACATTTTACTCCATTCAATGAGGGCAAGAGTGACATTTAATGCCAAAGCACTAACTTGAGGGATTCAATATCTTAAAATAGTTACATAATTTCTTAGGAGCAATTATATGGGATCAAATTTTATAAACTATGATTTTTATATCCATTCTATAATATATTTATTAATGTATGATGTGAAGAAATTTAAATATTTTACAGTTTCATCAATAGCTTTTGGAACATGGAGAATTGGTGGGGGTTACTGGTATGCTTCTCATGATAGAGATAATGAATGGGTAAGTGCTATAAAAAGGGCAATAGAGTTAGGTATAACTTTAATTGATACAGCAGAAATGTACGGTAACGGTCACGCTGAGGAACTTGTTGGCCAAGCAATAAAAAGCTTTGATAGAGAGCAACTATTTATAGTCTCTAAAGTATGGCCTAGCCGTGCTGATTATGATAATGTCTTAAAATCCGCTAATAACAGCTCTAAAAGGTTAGGAACATATATAGATCTTTACTTATTACACGCTCCATCAAGAGTCCCTATATGCCAAACCATGAAGGCTTTCGAAAAGTTAGTTGATGATGGTATAATAAGATTTTTTGGTTTAAGTAATTTTGATGTAAAAGGAATAGAAAACGCTAGACAGTGTTTAAGTAAATATGAGTTGGTTGCAATTCAAAATCATTACAGTCTATTATACAGAAAAGATGAAGAAAGTGTTTTAGGTTATGCAGAGAGAAACGGTTTAATGTACATGGCTTATACTCCACTAGAAAACGGAATATTATCCAAAAACGAATTCCTAGCTAATATAGGTAGGAAATATAATAAAACAGCAACTCAAGTAGCATTAAACTGGTACATCTCGCATAATAATCTAGTACCTATAGTAAAAGCATCTAAAATAAATCATGTGGAAGAAAACGCAGGTGTAATGGGCTGGAGGCTATCTGAAGAAGATTGGAAAGCAATAGATACTCACTTCAGAGAAAGAAATTATCTTCTAGATAAGTTTATTAGTACATTAAAGTCAATGCGACCATGGAAATAGTTAAACTGCTATAAGACGTGATTCTACTTATTAGAAGCTGATTTCTTATGTTAAACATACTGCTTAGAAGGGTGAAAATAGCGGAAATGTGAGCCTTGTGCTGTTGGGCTCTAAGGAGTACCGTGACCCACTCACAAGGTGGTTAAGGGTTAATTCACTATACTCAATCATGAGTGAAATGAAGGTGTAGGGACAAACGGTTTAAGGAAATAGATTCACCATTATTTTTATTTTAATTAATTTCATAATTAATTCAACTTTTTTATAATTATAGAAAGATTTAATAATGATTGAGAGTAAAGATTTAAGATCAAAAATGGAAAAGATTTTTCAGATAAATAACGTAGATATAAATACCATACATGACAAGTTATTAAACGAGTTACAAAATAGCGGTTTTGAAATACATAGAGATGAACCTACAGATAACGGTTTTAAGATCTTTGTTAGGAGGGGCGAGGAGCATGGAGAGGTAGAAGTATTTAGCGATTGGAATGTAGTAAAGTTAATAACTCACGGCAGACTGGAATGGGAATTGATGAGCATAGCAGAGTCGTTAATAAATCAAGTGCAAGTATCTCCCGGATCAACAACATCTGCCATACAAACCTCTTCTGCGATGACTATTCAACCAACTCCATCACCACAAATACAGAATCCGCCTTCATTACAACAACAGCTTCCGCGTCCTATGCAATATAATATGCCTCAACAATTCACACCTCAACAACCACTTCAGCCTTCAATGTATCATTCTTCACCTCAATTTCCTACAACGCAAGGAGGACTTTCAGAACAAATGCAATTAGTGAATATTCTAATTCAGAATGGTTACCAGATAGAGGTAAATAGTGTTAATGGTCAGATATTCTTCGTAAGAGCTAGGAAAGGAAATTATGTAATAGATATAGAAGGTAGACCTCAGCCCTAATTTTTAGATGAAATTTCTGAAGCTCTTTTTAATATGATTGCGGTATAAAACAGTTAGAAGGTAATATAACGATTAAATATAATTAAAACCACAAAACTACGAAATCATTACTTTTTACCTATTATGGTCATTGAGCTATTTATATTTCTATAAATTTTAGTTATATAGTTATATGCAGATCTAATATTTATTCTCTTAGAAGAAAAACACTATTTAATAATTTATATTCCAATAACGACACTATAACTTTTTAACTAGGTTTATATTACTTTAAACTTATTATAAAAAATGTTATGAAGTAGTGGTAGTGCCGTTTTGAACAATATATTTCATATGGTATTTTCCTATATGCCTTAATACTGCAATTACAACTCCTAAACCTACTTGAATTTCTGGGTCCTTTAATAGTCCTAAAAGTTGCCACCAATGCGTAATCTTTTCTATTTTCTCTTCTTTTAATGCTTCACCAGTTTCATTAATTAGTAGAGTATAATACTTAAAGTTGGTTAAGTCGAATTTACTCAAATCATTAACAATCTCATTCCAATGGGCTAATAGGTTCATTGTGAAATCGTTAATTATTCCATTCATTACTTTACCAATAGTATCTTCATCTTCTGTAATTCCCTTTAAAACGTCTATTAATCCAAGAGACTTTAACTTGTTATATAAGCCCATTAGTTCACTTATATTATTAACTACATCTTCCCTAGAAACTACCTCGAGAAGTTTTAATATATTATTCCAATTACTAAGTAAATTAAGAGTGTCATCATTAACTAATGCTGACATTACTTTACCTAGTGTATCTTCATCTTGTAAAATGCCTTTTATAGGATCTAATATTCCACTCTTGTTAAGGAGTTTCATTAAATCAAGTGTTTGTAAAAGAGTCCCTAAAGTCTCTTCATCACTCAAAGTTTCTAGCATTTTAGTTATGTTATTCCACTTTTGCAATAGATTTAGGGTAGTATCAGTAACTACACTATTTAGTACTTTTCCAATTAATTCTTCATCACTAACAGCACCTTCAACTAATGAAAGTAAACCGTATTTGTTTTCTGCCTCAGAAAAAATTGAAAGTAATTTATTTAGTGTTGATAAGTTTTCTTCTGATAAAAGTTTATCAAGCTGTAACTCCTCCATTCTTCACCAGCTCGCTAAGAACTTCTCCAATGCCATATCTCCTTTAGTCCATAGGAAGTATTTTGTGAATAATTCCTTCTTTAAGTGGTTTGCAGTTGAAGGTATTGCTTCACTTACACTTCCACCATACCATGTATCATCTTTAACTGCAATAGCAAAGTTTTCATATGGGTTATCTGCTACACATACAATTGTTGGATAATATTTGTCAATCTTTACGTTGAACCCTAATCTCCTAGCTAGATGTTGTGCAGCGATTCTTCCAGTTTGAACTGCTAAGTAACCTAGCTTTGGAACTGTTAAGGAGTTGGCATCACCAACTGCATATACATTATCGTATTTAATAGAGACCATGTTTAAATCTGTAGGTATGAAACCGCCATCATCGACTAGATCTGGAGTTGAATTCTTTAGTGCTGGATTTCCAGTATATGGCGGAATTAATATCGTTAAGTCAGAAGGAATTGTCTTTCCGTCCTCACTTACAATTTCATGCTCTCTAATCTCCTTAATCTTGAAATTGTGAACTAGTTCAATACCCATACTCTTGTAAATTTCAGCTACGGTCTTTCTTGATGCTGGTGATAGGTCTGATAAGTATTCACCTGGAGAGAATACAGTAATTTTAGTCTTATTCCATACTCCTTTCTTCTTAAAATACCCAGACAACATTAGACTCATTTCAAATACTGGTCCTTCACACGCTGCATCTGCGTTAGGGACAAAGTTCTTTGGAACATTTGGAGCTGGATTGTGTCCCTGATAAAAGAATCCAGATCCTATTGCTATATTACCACCTTGCCAGTTCATTAATCTCTCCCTCGTTTTTACAGCATATTCTGGCTCACATACACTATAACCATATTGATCCCAACCTTTAACCAATTCAGTAGCTAAATGTGCACCTATGGCAACAATAACATAGTCGTATTCTTCTTCTGTCTCTGAACCATCAGGTTTTCTATAGACTACTTTATTATTTTTAGCGTCTATCTTAAGTACAGTGCCTTCTTGAAATTGAATACCCTTTTCTGGTAATGCTTGTGCTAAATCAATTTTTAGTTGTTCAACGTCCATGTAGTTAACTGATACGTGAGGTAATGCTGGTCTAAAATAAGTAAATCTACTATTATTTATTACTTTAATGTCTGCAGCCTTTCCAACTAATCTTTTTAATGTATATGCTGCTGTTAAACCTCCAAACCTTGCACCTAAAACTAAAACTTTTGGCATAAATAATAGTGCGATTTCATTACTTTTAAATTTATGTAATAAAATTTTTTAAGTTATTCTCAAAGAAGATTATTTAACCAGTAAAAAGACATTATTTACTTAATTCTTCCATTTTTACCGGTAAGGCAGTTAATCTTTTACCTATTGCCCTTTCTATAGCTCTAATTAACGCTGGTGGTGCACCAATTGTAGCACCTTCACCTATTCCTTTTGCTGGTAATGGCGCGTTAGATTTACCAATTTCTGTGTAGAACCATTTCATGTTAAACGATTCAACGGCTGAGGGAATTAGATAATCTGCAAACGTCGATGTTAATAAATTACCGTTATTATCATAAACAATTTGCTCTAGCAAGGTTTCTCCAAATCCTTGAATTACTCCACCGTGTACTTGACCTTCAGCTAACATTGGATTAACAACGACACCAATATCATCTATAGCAACATAATCTAGAACTTTAACTACTCCTTCATCAGTAACTTCAACCATAGCTATATGTGAACCATAGGGGAAGGTATAATTATCAAACCCAAAAGATGCCGTAGCCTCTAATGTAGGTTCTGCTTTATACCTCCAAACTCCACCTAGATTGCTTGTAACTTTTATAGCTATTTCTTTCAGTGTCATTGATTTACCAGTCTTAGGATTAAATACTTTACCATCTTTATATTGCAGTTCTTCAACATCACTCTTCATGAATTGTGCAGCTAACTTCATTATATTTTCTTTTAATTTTCTACTTGCAAGAAGTGCAGCATTTCCAGCTAATGTTAGGCTTCTACTACCATAAGTTCCAAACGCATTGGATATCTTATCGGTGTCACCCCATGTGACTTCAACATCGTCAATACTAATTTCTAATTCATCAGCAACTATTTGAGCTATTCCAGTCGCTGTGCCTTGACCATGAGGTGCAGCACCTATCACAACCTCAACTTTCCCATTGGAAAGAAGTCTAACTGATGCACTTTCCCAAGGGCCGAAGTTATTTTGCTCAATATAAAATGAAAGACCAACACCAACTCTCTTTCCTTGTCTTCTTAATTCTTCCGCTCTTTGCTCCATTTCCCTATAGTAACTTTCAGCCTTAGTAAGTAAAGCATTATAATCGCCGCTATCGTATGTTAAACCCATGACGTTCTTGTAAGGTGTCGATTGAATTATATTCTTTCTCCTCAATTCAATTGGATCAATCTTTAGTTCATCAGCAACAATATCCATTATCCTCTCATAAACAAATGCTGCTTCAGGTCTTCCAGCACCTCTGTATTGGTCAAGAGGGGTTTTGTTTGTTAAAACACCAAATACATTAACTTTAGCATTCTTAATGTCATAAGGACCGGTAATTAGAGTTGCTGGAATATCAGCTAAGTATGTACCATGCCAAGCAGCACCAAGGTCAATGATTAAATCATCTAATATGGAATTTATTTTACCATCCTTAGAAGCACCAACCTTAACCTTGTGAATTTGACCTCTCGAATGATAAGTTGAAAATAAGTCATCTCTTCTAGTATTTACTAGCTTAACTGGTCTTTTATAAGTTAACGCGGCGAATACAGCTATATAATCTTCTGGATATGGGAATAGTTTTGAACCAAAAGCACCTCCAACATCTGCTTGAATCACTCTAATATCATTTACCTTATCTCCGAATGCTGAAAGCAAGAAAGATCTCATATAGTGTGGAGATTGTGTAGAGGCATATACTGTTAATCTATCTTGTTGATAATCTACTACTAACCCTCTAGGTTCCATCGGTGCGGCGTAAACCCTTGAAATTACTAATTTCTCCTCAATTTTTACGTCAGATTTTTCATAAGCTTCTTCGGCATTTCCACCAGAATAAGTCTTCTTATAAATTATATTATCGTAATCCTCTATAGCTTTTACCTTACTATTTATAGCTTCTTCTGGGTCTATAACGGCTGGCAATTCTTCATAATCATATGAAATATAATCGAGAGCATCAACCGCAACGTACCTATCTTTAGCCAGAACGGCAGCTATAGGTTGTCCCATATACAAGATTTCGTCTTTTGCCATTGGAAAGTTTCTTGGTCTATTCTCAACTGGAATTGTTAAACCGGTTATTACTCCATAAACACCGTTCAATTTTAATACGTCACTATACTCTATTTTCTTTAATTTTGCATGGGCAACACTACTTCTTAAAATTGCTATATAAAGATTTCCAGGAATTTCTATATCATCAATATATCTACCAGATCCAGTTATTAATTTAAGGTCTTCCTTCCTTTTAACGCGTTGACCCACGTACACATTTTATGAAAAATCATACATTACATAAAAATTTTGCCTTTTTACTTAGTCAAGTAAATGAAAAAGGATAAGATTCCGTAACACGTTTAAACAGATAAGTAAAATTTTTAAACTTATGGGAGAGATTAGCAAAAACGGAGATTTATGGAAAAATCACATCTATTCATAAGAGAGAGCTCGGGGCTAATTAAACAAGTAAACTTCCTCGACGTTATCATGTTAAACATAGGAAATATGTCAGCAGGTTTGGCGTTATTCACTTCAATCACTCCTTATGTTCAACCCGGTTCTAATTTACTTATAGCTACTTTAATAGGATTTTTATTCGCCTTACCACAAGCTTATATTTACACCTATTTTGTAACTAAAATTCCAAGAACTGGCGGAGATTATGTTTGGATTTCTAGAATACTTAATGGTGGTATAGGTACAGTAATGGCATTATCACTAATGATTGAGTCATTAGCCTATTTCGCTTTAACAGCATTTTTCGCTTCATCAGCAATTCAGACAGTATTTAGTGAGATTGGAACATTAAATTCAAATCACGGACTTGTAAATATGGGTAACATATTAACTCAACCAATCTACTCATTTATTTTAGGTTTTGTAATATTCGCTATAATTATAGCTATTAATATAGTAAGAGCAAAGTGGGGATATTCGCTAATATCTATCTTAGGAATTGTTTCACTCTCAACAACTATTATCGCAATGGGTATAATTTTAGCTAATACAAGTGATTTTGTGACAAGAAGCAGTGAGATTATTTCAGCGTTAGGTGGAAGTGTTGCGTCGTATTCTGGACCCTCTTTTAGTTGGGCTGCAACACTATTTATGTTACCATTCTTAGCTTTGTATACATTTCCGTGGATGCAAGCTGGTCCAGCTATTGCAGCAGAAATTAAGGGTAAAAATTCGCTAAAGTATAACGTATTTATAAGTCTTATTTTAACGTTCATAATAGTAATTGCTGGTTATGGTGTAATGTATTATGCTGGTGGTTATAATTTTGTAACTGCTCAGTATATTAATAATGGTTTTATCTTCACTTTTTGGACTGCCGCAATAGGTCTTGCAAGTAATGAGGTCTTACAATGGATAATTGGGATTGGTCTAATTGCTTGGGAAGTATTCATATTGGCATATGGTGCAATAGTTTTCTCAAGATACATATTTGCAATGGCTTTTGATAGAGTTCTTCCGTCAATACTAACGAACGTAACTAAAAACGGCAGCCCCATTTTCACCCACTTGCTTGATCTATTTGCTACTGGATTTTTCTTAGGGGTTATTGTATTTATAGGGTCACAAAATGCATTAGCTTTATATGGTGCTACCGTCCTAGGAGCTTTATATTTCTTAGTAGTTAGCATTGCCGGTATTGTTCACGGGATTAAAAATAATGTGATTAAGTTAATACCTATTGGGGTTATCACTGCAGGTTATTTCTCGTATCTGACTTATGTCTCAGCCACTAACCCAGATTTTGGTTTCGTAAATAGTAACGGTGCACCAAACCCAATAACTTTGGCTTTCGTGATAGGAACATTAGTCTTTTCTACTGCAGTGTTTATAGCGTCCTACGTTTATAATAAGAAGAGAGGAGTAGATCTTAACATGATTTATAAAGAAATTCCTCCAGAGTAATTTTTTAAGTCATTATATATACTACAGAGAAAAGTATTAGGGCTGAACCCATTACTTGAAAGGCTGTGGGAATTTGATGAAAAATAAATACGGCTAGTATTGAAGCAGTTACTGGCTCTAATAATCCTATTATCTCTATGTGTTGAGGTTTAACTTTTCCAGATGCGACTATAACTGATGTATGTCCTATTAATGTTGGTAGAAAGATTAAACCCAGTAACGAGAGAACTGATGTCAAATCAATTTTTCCAAAACCCTGAACTATAAATAGTGGAAATGTGAAAATTGATGAAGATAAGTATATTGCTGATGTAAGCGAGATTGAATCTTCCTCAACTCTGCTAAGAAGAGCCGTGTACAGTGCAATTAAAAATGCAGAGAAGATAGCTATTATATTACCTACCAGATATCCTAATACTAGAGGATAGTTTATCAATGCTACACCCATAAAACCTATTACACTTCCCACAATGTCCTTAATTGTATTTTTGAATTTTGTGAATCTAGATAATAAAATTACAAAGAAAGGTGACGTAGAGACTAGTACTGTAGCATCAATTATTGTTGTAGTATAGACGCTGATAATAAATGTTATCATATGTAATGCCAAGAGAAACCCAAATGGAGAATATTTTAAGATCTTTCTGAAATTTACTCTAGATACAAGAGAGAATATGAGACCAACAATAAAGAATCTAAAAAATGCTAATGCCCCAGGAGTCATGTTAGAAAGTTTAATAAAGATTGATGCAGTGCCAAAAGTAATTCCTCCTGCGATCAAAAGAACATAATATTTGTTCATTTAGGTATTTTAAGGAGTGTTCAAAATTTTAAGTATGGATATTGTAACACCTATTCTTACTCCATTCACTAAGGAAGGGAAAATAGACGTAGAGAAACTAAAAGCACACGCAAAATTCTTAATAGATAATGGAATTGACTTACTTTTCGTTAACGGAACTACTGGATTAGGACCGGCACTTTCGAAAGAAGAGAAGCTTACAACCTTAAAGACAATCTATGATGTTACAAATAAGGTAATATTTCAAGTTGGTAGCCTAAATATAAATGATGTAATTGATCTAGTTAAGGCTTCAAAAGATTTTGATATCGTTGGAATAGCCTCTTATCCACCTTTCTACTTTCCAAGATTACCAGAAAAGTTCTTACTAAAATACTTTACTACAATAGCTAACTATTCCCCTCACTCGCTATACATTTACAATTATCCTTTAGCGACTGGTTATGATATTTCTGCAAAGATAGTATATCAAATGAAGGACTTAATTACAGGTTTAAAGGATACTAATCAAGATCTTTCCCACTCATTGGAGTATAAGATTCTAATGCCTAACTTAAAAGTATATAATGGTTCTGATTCTTTAGTCTTTTATTCACTGACTTCATTAGATGGAAGTGTAACTGCAGCCTCAAACTACTTACCTCATGTAATGAAAAAGATGAAAGAGCATATCACTTCTGGACAAGTAAGTAAAGCAATAGAATTACAGAAATTAATAAACAAGGCCCTTGATATAAGTAGAAAGTATGGACAGCTATCAGCCATTTACTATCTAGTGAAGGAGTTTTTAGGCTATGATGTTGGCTATCCTAGAGGACCTATATTTCCTTTAGAAGAGGATGAAGTTAAAGCCTTGTTAAGTGAGATTCAACCCGTAAAGAAAGAAATAGAAAGAGCTGTTTCGTAAAAGAGAAAAACAATAAAGTCTTGTTTTTTATATCTTTATCTGATGGCTAAACTGATTACTTTAGGAGAGATTCTAATTGAATTTAATGCATTATCACCAGGTCCCCTAAGGCATGTAAGTTATTTTGAAAAACATGTTGCTGGCAGTGAGGCTAATTATTGTGTAGCATTTATTAAGCAAGGTAATGAGTGTGGAATTATTGCAAAGGTTGGTGATGATGAGTTTGGTTATAATGCTATTGAATGGTTAAGAGGTCAAGGTGTTGATGTCTCTCACATGAAAATCGATCCTTCTGCACCAACTGGAATATTTTTTATTCAACGACACTACCCAGTCCCTTTAAAGAGCGAGTCAATATATTACAGAAAGGGAAGTGCTGGAAGTAAACTATCACCAGAAGATGTTGATGAGGAGTATGTTAAGTCAGCTGATTTAGTTCACTCTTCTGGTATCACTCTAGCAATTTCTTCTACAGCTAAGGAAGCTGTATATAAAGCATTTGAAATTGCCTCAAATAGATCATTTGACACAAATATAAGGCTAAAATTATGGTCTGCTGAAGAGGCAAAAAGAGAAATTCTTAAGCTATTGTCCAAATTTCATCTAAAATTTCTCATTACTGACACTGATGATTCTAAGATTATTCTAGGTGAGAGTGATCCAGATAAGGCTGCAAAGGCGTTTTCGGATTATGCCGAAATTATAGTGATGAAACTTGGTCCTAAAGGAGCAATAGTGTACTATGATGGTAAGAAGTATTATTCCTCTGGTTATCAAGTCCCAGTAGAAGATGTTACTGGTGCCGGTGACGCGTTAGGGGGAACATTCCTCTCATTGTATTATAAAGGCTTTGAGATGGAGAAGGCTTTAGATTACGCTATTGTAGCTTCTACCTTAAACGTTATGATAAGAGGTGATCAAGAGAATCTTCCAACAACTAAGGACATAGAAACGTTTCTAAGAGAAATGAAAAAATAATAAAAATCAAAGAAGAGAATAGTATATTATGGTTACTCTAAAAGAATTAACTGGATTTAAAGATATATACACTATTGATTCTGACGGTATACCAGTTTTTAAGACGTATCTAGTTGGAGAATGGGTTGGTTCAAAAGAGATTGAGAACATAAAGTCACCAATTGATCTAACTGTCTATGCTAGAGTACCGAAGTTGAATTATGAAATGGTAGATAACACACTGTCAATTCTCTATAGTAAAGGCAGATGGGCAATAAGAGATCTTCCTGGCGAAAAGAGACTTAAAATATATCACACTCTTGCTGATCTAATAGAGAAATATAGGGAAGATTTTGTTGAGGTTCTAATGATAGGAAATGGTAAAACTAAGAGTGCAGCTCAAGGAGAAGTTAATGCTGCTATAGAGAGGCTCATAAGAGCCGATTTAGACGTTAGAAAACTTTATGGTGAATATGTTCCAGGAGATTGGAGTAGCGAAAGTTTGGAAGCTGAAGCAATAATTAGAAGAGAACCATTAGGTGTGGTTTTAGCAATAACTCCATTTAATTATCCTCTTTTTGATATTGTAAACAAACTTGTTTACTCTACGGTAGCTGGAAATGCGTTTATGTTAAAGCCAGCTTCCTCAACTCCCTTACCAGCAATTATGTTGGCTAAACTATTAGAAATTGCTGGTTTTCCAAAAGAGGCCTTAGCAATAATTGCTGTTCCGGGAAGTGAAATGGACAAGATAGTTGCTGATAAACGCATATCAGTAATCTCATTAACGGGAAGCAGTGAGACTGGAGAACATGTAATGAAAGTTGCTGGACTTAAACAATATGTCATGGAGTTAGGTGGAGGTGATCCAGCAATAGTTTTAGATGATTCGGATCCAAAGACTACAGCACAGAAAATTGTTACTGGTATTACAAGTTACTCTGGACAAAGATGTGATTCAATAAAATTCATATTTGCTGAGCCAAAAGTATATGAAGAATTAAAGAATTATATTGTAGAAGAGTTAAAGAAAGTGAAAGTTGGTGATCCAAGAGAAGCAGATACTGTAATGGGACCTATTATTGATACAAGAACTGTTGATGAATTTGAGTATGCTGTGAAAGACGCTGTAGAAAAAGGAGGGAATATACTTTACGGGGGAAAGAGACTTGGACCAACTTACATAGAACCGACTCTAATTGAGATTGATAAAGAGAAGATTAAGGATTTATATCTCTATAAAAAAGAAGTTTTCCTTTCAATTGCTGTAATAACTAAAGTTAACAACATAGATGAGGCTATTGAACTTAGTAATGGAAGAAGATATGGTTTAGATGCTGCAATATTTGGTAATGATATTACAAAGATAAGAAAGCTAATTAGAATGCTTGAAGTTGGTGCTGTATATGTTAATGAATACCCGAAACATGGAATTGGTTATTTCCCATTTGGTGGAAGAAAGGATTCAGGGATTGGAAGAGAGGGTATTGGGTATACAATTGAGAATGTAACAGCGTACAAGACTATTGTATACAATTACCGCGGTAAAGGTGTATGGGAGTACTTGTAAAGTTTTTAACCAAACAATTAGAATGTTAAATTGGGTTTTATTTTAAATCCATTTTTTGATTTAAATCTACATAATTTATCATGTTCAGTACATGAAAATTTATAAAGTATCTAGATGTATATAGATTGAAATGAGCGAAAGAGAAACTAAAGGGGCAAGAGATTTAGGTATTTCTTCAGATAGGCAACTTAGAAGAAGTTTAGGAAAATTTGAATTACTGTATTTATCATTAGGAGGAATTATAGGATCTGGATGGTTATTTGCATCTCTTGCAACTGCAACTTACGCTGGGGCTTCAGCTATACTAAGCTGGATTATCGCTGGTATTCTAGTAATGTTTATAGGTTTAGTTTATGCTGAAATTGGAGCTGCAATACCAAAGAGCGGAGGAATAACAAGATATCCGCACTATACTCATGGAGGATTAGTAGGATATTTAATTACATGGGCATACTTCTTGTCTGCTGCTTCTGTACCGGCTATTGAGGCAGCAGCAGCAATAGAGTATATAGGTTCTTATTATCCCCAGCTAATTACTACTGGAACTTTTGATGGAACAACAGTAACTATTTTAACACCATTAGGCATAGGATTAGCTGGACTATTACTAATTTTGTTCTTCTTCCTAAATTACTTCGGTGTAAACATTTTAGGTAAAGTAACTCATGGTGCTGGCTGGTGGAAATTACTTATACCAACAATAACTTTTCTAGCATTACTAGCGTTAGATTTACATTCTGCTAACTTTTCTCTAGGTGGAGGATTCTTACCCTCAGCTGAGTACGTAAAAGGAGGTTCTTCTGGAATCTATGGATTTAGTGCAGTTCTTTACGCTATTCCTAGTACTGGAGTAATTTTCTCTTATTTAGGGTTTAGGCAAGCTGTAGAGTACGGCGGAGAGGGTAAAAATCCAAAGAAGGATATACCATTCGCAGTAATAGGATCATTACTTATAGCTATCGTATTATATACATTACTTCAAGTTGCATTTGTTGGCGGTATTGATTGGAATAAATTATATCTTAATGAATCTGGAAAACTAGTTCCAGTAACACCTGGGAATTGGTCAGCACTATCAACGGCTGTTACAGCTTCTGGAGTCCCAATATCTGCAGGCCCATTCTTAGTTCTTTCTAGATTAGCATCAGTTTCTGGGTTAGCAGCAGCATTCTTTACTGCACTAGCAGTTTTATTAACTATTGACGCTGTAGTATCACCATCTGGGACTGGATGGATTTATACTGGGACTTCTACTAGAACACTATACGCCTTTGCTAGTAATGGCTATTTACCAGAAATCTTTCTAAAAATTGGAAAAACTAAAATCCCGACTTACTCTTTAATTGCAGCATTAATAATAGGTTTCATATTCTTATTGCCGTTCCCATCATGGTATGCCTTAGTAGGTTTCATATCTTCTGCAACAGTACTAACTTACATTATGGGTGGTATTGGACTCACGGTTTTAAGGAAACATGCTGCAGAACTAAATAGACCATTTAAATTACCAGCTGCACCAATAATTGGAGCTATAGCAACATTAGCTGCCGGTTTAATAGTTTACTGGTCAAGCTTCGCTGTACTATTTTACGTATTTACTGGAGTATTCCTAGGACTTCCATTATTCTTTATATTCTATGCAGATAAAATGTTAGGTATAAATAAGGTAGTCTCAATAATTGTAGGTGTCATTAATTTAGCAATAAACTTAGGAATGGGACTCCTATTATTCAATGAAACAAGCGGACTTTCTGCTGCTAATAATCTCTTCTTTACAATATACATAGTGGTAATTGCTGCTATGTTAATTGGTGATATGATCTTCTTATTAAAAACTGTACCTTCAGATGTAAAGAAAGAGATTAACGCTGGATGGTGGTTAATTTACTTTATCTTAGCGATTTATATAGTATCATATTTTGGAGGTTTTGGATTATACACTGTAATACCATTCCCATATGATACAATAGTTGCTGCTATTGTAGTACTTATTGGGTATTTCTGGGCTGTAAGAAGTGGTTTTAGAACTCAGGCAATTGAAGATATAATTCAAGCAACCAAAGAGGAGGCAGTGTAAAATATTTTAAGCCAATTATCTTTTTTTATTTATAATGTTGCCAACAATTATTGTAAGATTGTTTACCTTTCTATTGTATTTAAAGCCTTTAGTTAGCGATATAATTCTTATGATTTTCATATTTTTGTTGATATTTATCCTTGTAGCGCTGATTTTAGGGACTTTTATCTAAGCTTGTCATCATAGCTGAAGAATTATTTGCATAGTTTTAACAGCTATTGAGATAATAAATACTTTCATTCTGAACCGTAATTAGTAGTTTAATATTACTCCTTATCATAAAAAATCAAAGGCATTTATTTATGAGCTAGTAAATGCTTTTCATTTATTCCAATTCTATGCAGGCATTTAGGATATATTTAGTTACAAGGTTTCTTGTCGATATAACGTGAACGTAACAATTTCCCCTTAAGATATTAATTACATTTTAAGGGATTCATCTTTCTCTGGAACTTTATTTTATGTATTTTTGAGAGAGATATAGATATAGATAACACTTACTAATTTTAAAAAGACTTCTACTTTTCATTATATCATTCTTAAAATATTTTAATCCCTTTATAATTATTTAGAGTTAATGAAGTCGATAATTCTATTAGCAATAATATTATTCTCTTTATTACCGGTAAATTTAACAACTGGCATAGGTTTTATTCCCAGATATAATGCTTCATCACAATATGCAATGGGTGTTTCAAGCATCGGTTCCTCCTCACTTTCTATATCAACCAATGAGGTACTTGGATATGTAGAAGTTTTTAGTCTATCGTCCTCTTCTCCATTCTCGCTACAGTTTAACGCCGTTATTAAAGCTACAAATATTTACGGTGAAATACTAGACTTCTGGGTACAAAATATAATAGAGTTTAACAAGCAAGAGCTTAACTTCACCGACGAAATTTGGAACTTTACGTACTCATATGCGAGCATTAATCCTAACTTAATATCTGGGAAAGGTGAGGTTTACTCAACTGATATTAATGGCCACATAGTAAATTATTACTCATACTCAACGCCTTACCAGTCTTACTCATTACCATTGACCTACATACTTTTCATCTCAATTTCTTATTCTTCACCCTATATTTACGTTAGTATTGGATATGGAAATTTGAGTGATCCGACCTCAAATACATATGATACGATAACAATAAATGTGCCAAATCTTCAAAACGCTTGTATTTATGTTTCCCCCTCATATACGGGGGTTGGATTGCCATATAGTGTTGAACTAGTTTGGGGTGGGAGTGGAAATGGCCAATCAGTTGCTTTTACTAATATGGAATCTGACTTAGCAATATTTTACCAAGTGAAACCAGAGTTATACTCTCCGTTTCCTATTATTTACAATTACGGTTTTGATACCCAAGAATCGGCATCAGATTTGTCTGCATATTTAGCTTCTGATGGTTTAGTTGAGGTAAGTGTTGGTACACCTAACCCAACTTTATTGACTAATTATTCAGCACCATTATTACCAAGCTGGACTGAAGTGACAGTTTTAGCTAACTCTACTTATAATATTGACGGATATAATTTTACCTACAATAGTATTAAGGAATACGGTGATAATTTTGGGTTGCCATATTACATCTCATTTACTTCTCCTAATCCAATCACAGTAACTATCTATCCAGTAAAGACGAATAACGGTGTAATAGAACCTTATGAGATAAATGTAGTAGAACCTTACACTAATGAAGAGTATAATACGAGTACTACAACATTCACATTGTCTAATAACTATTTCCAGCTGATAGTGCACTATAAGTTTTTACATAAAAAGTTCTATGTCTACATAAATATACCGATGTGGGGTATAGTTAATGGTACATCGATGCTAGTTAAAAGCGGTTATTATTACTACGGTACAATTATTCAGTTACCATTAGTGAACTTCACATATATAAATTCCCTTGAAAGATACGCATTCTTTCCCAATTACACCGAAATAGTCGTTATCCAAAATATTTCGATACATGTAACTGAGGTACTTCAATATTATATAGGGATTACGTCGCAGTATCCCCTCTATGGTTATATCAATAACGTTAAGGTTCAAATTTACTCTAACTGGTTTAATGAGAGTTGTTTAATAAAAATACCATCTCAGATTTACTACGTAAATACTGAAACTAGGGAAATACTATTAAATCCTGTCACTATACTAGTCAACTCACCAGAGAATTACACTGCAAAATGGCAAACACAATATTACGTTAACGTAAATTCTACCTATCCGTTGAATGGAGTGATAAATAACGAAAATACAACTCTAAAATCGAATTGGTTTAACGCATCAGAAAAGATTATAATCCCAGCCCAAATTTACTATGTTTCTAATTCCCAAAGAGAGGTATTACTTAATCCTACTAATATAGTTGTGAGTTCACCGATAAATTACACTGCAAAATGGCAAACACAGTACTTTGTAACAGTAAGCTTCCCAGTAAATGCTACAATAGAGGGGGAAAGTGTCATATTTTCTACTGGCTGGTATAATGCTTCCGAGAAGATAGTTATATCTCAAAATCCACAATACGTTGGAAAATATGAGAGAGTCTATATATACAATAAGACTCCGATAGTAATAATAGTAAATTCGCCTTTAGTAGTAAAGATATATGCTAGTGTTCAGTTTTATGTAAATTTCTCTATGAGCGTTTTAGGTGAAGTAAACGGTAGTTTAGAACTTTTAAAATCCAACTGGTATAATATGTATACTATAATTAAGTTAAATTCTACTTATTACAAATACATTTCCTCTAGCGAGAGAATCCTCTATATTCCATCAATTACATCAATCAACGTGACAGCACCGTATAATGTGAGTTTTAAGAGTATTACTGAGTATTTCCTTTACTTTAATTCTACGTACCAATTAGAGGGTAAAATTAATGGGAGTGAAGTCTTATTAAGGAGTGGATGGTATAACTATTCTGAGACAATTATCATACCATTCCAGTATAAAATGATAAACAGCTATAGTAGAATTGCGTTACTTAACCCAGAAAATATAACTGTTAGCGGAAGTCTTACCTATGTAGCTGATTGGGGAATACAATATTACTTAGTCATTTTAAGTAATCATCCCGTCTACGCATTAGTTAATGGTACTAATACTACACTGATAACAGGATGGTATAATAAATTTGACGAGATAATAATAGAAAATATAAGTTACTACGTTAATAATACTGTACGTTATTCTATATACAATGCAACACTATTAAGTTTTAGAGTTACTTCTCCCCTCACTGTTTCAGTTAATTATGAACCAGAATACTTAGTAAATATTAACGGAAAAAGTTTCTGGGCATTTAATGGTAGTGGGATAACTCTTTATGTTGGGTCTCCATTCTACTATACTGTTAAATGGATAGGTACTTACAATGTTCCAAACAAATACACTATAATAGTTCATTCACCAATAACTGAGAGAGCGGTATATACTATAAACTTTATTAATATTGTATCTATAGGGTTTCTTCTTCTAGCTCTTATAAGTATTTTAACAAATATAAGAATATTCAAAAAAGAATAGTAGTTTTTAAGATATATAAAAAGCCTACTTGGCTTCCTTTACTTTCTCTTGCTTGTCGTGTTTTGTCCTTACTACTTCCCTATAAGATGATATTATGCTAGTAATTCCTATCAACCCTACTACAATAACTACTAGTAAGAAGCCTATATCGATAGCATCTAAGTTTGGAATTGGGTTTCCAGTAGAAATAGCCCAGTTATCTATTGCAGGCAATGCTATGATAAGTAGGCCAGCAATAACAAACACTAAACCACCATAATATAATGTTCTTCCTGCTGTTTTTCTTGCGATGTAGCTGATTTCTTCTTCAGTCATTCTCTTAAGCTTCATAATGTTAGCAAATATCGCTCCGAAAATTATTTGCATTATCATAGTCCCTATGCCAAAGAATAATCCAGGCAATGGAGCATACCAAATACTAGGTAATTGAGGAGCTAAAATAAAGGTTATTATGGATGCATAAGCACCGAATCCAAATCCAGCAATTAGTCCATGAACTATTGTCATCTTTAGTGGTACATCTCTTAGCATGTTTTCTTCTTCTTGATGAATATCTTTATGAAGTAGTTTATCAATGGGTAAATGTAAATATTTTCCTTTAAGTATATAAGATCCAGCAATAGCCATTACTAAACCTACGATAAAATATACTGGACCATCTAAATTATATTCTTTATATATCGCAGCTAAACCTATGAATCCTAAAGTTGTAAGAAATGCTCTCTGTATTGTGAATCCTAATGAAAATAAGAATCCAGCTTTCATTCCTCCTTTAGTACTATATTTACCTATGGCATAACTAAAGGTTATGGGCCATGTATGTTCATCTGGTGTAGCACCGTGTAGCATTCCCAATATTAATGATAATAGCAGTATTTCTGTTACTGGTAAACCTTCGGGTGGATTTAAGAGTGTGGTTATACTAATCATCATATTTTAGGGTAGCCCGAAAGAATAAAAAGTTTTCTTTCATCATTTTTATTGCTTTAACTTAATTTAATAAAAACTAAAAGTTCATTTCCTTTCAAATATGGAAAAATTTTATATTGTTTTTTCTCCACAGATTTTCTGTGCATGCTATCGAACTATATAACGTTTATAAAAGTTACAACAATAAACCTGTTTTACGAAACATCACATTTACTGTTCCTCAAAGCTCTATAACTGGATTTATTGGTCCCAACGGCTCTGGAAAAACTACTACGATAAAGATCTTATCTGGATTAATTAGAAAAGATAAAGGAGTTATTAGAGTTCTTGAAGAAGATCCGTGGGATAATCCTAAGTTAAAAAGAAAAGTATCGGTTATTTTTACAAAATTACCTTATCCTCCTAATGATACAGTAGAAGAGTACTTGAGTGACCTAAACTCTATATTTAAGGGAGATTTAAGTAAACTTATAAAGGAGTTTAATTTAAGCGAACATTTAAAGAAAAAGATTTCTCAACTTTCTTCTGGTCAAGCGCAAAAGATTCAATTAATTGCGGCTCTATTAAAAAATCCAGAGTTAATTATTGCTGATGAACCTACAGCTAATTTAGATCCACAAGCTAGATTAGAATTCTATGAGTTAGTAAGGTTTATGGTTAAGGAGTATAATGTAACTTTCTTTATTTCATCTCATATACTTTCTGAATTAGAGAAAGTAATTACACACATTGTATTTATCAATAATGGAGTAATAACAGCAACAGGAGAGATAAACGATATTGAAGCAAAAATTTCCTCTAACGAAATCTTGTTACTAGTAAGGGAGAAAGAGAAAGCTTTAAAAATTTTGGCAAAGTATAACCCGACTCTTGATGGAGCTTATATAAAAGTAAAAGGAAACTTGAGGGAAATAGTGGATTTATTAGATGATGGAAAAATAGAAATTTTAAGTATAAGAAAAGCGAGTCTTGATGATGTTTTTAGAAAGCTAAGTGGTGTTTAACATGTTTGAGATTTTTAAGATACTTTTTAAGGAGAGATACAAAGATCCCACTCTTCAACTTATGTTACCGGTGATCTTAGTAGGTTACGTATTTATTCCGGCTTTTCTAGAAAAGGGAGATTTTGAACCCTATTCACTGGTTGTTGCTTACATACCCCTTATCAATTTATCAGAAACTGTCACGTTTTCCCTAGCTTTAAGAAATATTATATTTGTGTTAGGGGATCATTTAACTAATGGCAGCATTGTATCCTTCTTAATGATGCCCATAAAAAGAATTCGATTCTTTTTATACAGTTATATATTAGATGTAGTCTTGCCTTATCTTTTTTGGTTAATTTCTAACATCTTTTATCTGCTAGATATTAACATGATAAATACTTTGACTATAACCCTTATGTGGTTATATACCGCTGGTTATTTCTTCTCGACGTCCGTAATCTTGTTTTATACCTTATTACTAAGGAGTAATGGGGCATCAACTTTAGCTTCACTGTTTACTTTAGGATCTATTTTTATTGTGGGTGGCTTTGGGAATTATACGTTAATTGAATCAAACTCTTCGTTCTTAGCTTTAACTTCATTTATGAATCCCTATCCGATAATTTTAGCCTACTCTTTTAATCCTTCATACACACTATTAAACTACTTAATGGATGGTGTGATAATTGATGGATTTTTATCTATTATCCTATTTTTCATATCACTTATAATATTTCATAGAATAGAGGTGTAGGATATGATTAGATGGGAATTATTACTAGCTTCAATATCTCTTACATTAATTAGCTTGTCAGTAGTAACTTTAAATAATCCAACCCATATTGCCATAAATTTTGGTAATAGTTATGAACTGCACATATCACCGCTTGTCACATCAGATAGCATTACGCTTACACAAAATAATAGTAATATAGTTTCAGAAATAGAGATTATATCTAGTTCTAACCACTTTATAGTGAATATCTCTAATATAGATCCATTCGTTATCTCACTACCTCCTGGAAGTTATACGTTTAAACTAATAAAGGAGATTAATGAGAGTAATAATAAACCAACAAATATTGTATACAACGTAACTTTAGTCCTGTCGATACAAAAAATGAGAATTGTCTTACACCAAAAAATACTCTATCTTTCAGGAATTATAGGATTAATCTTCTCTCTAGTGATTTACGTGATTAGGAAATTAATTCATTAAGCGGAATCGCGAATACCCAGTTATAGCTATTGTCTACAAACACTGTACTCCCGACAACTACTGCATTAACTATTCCAAATCTTCCACCTACATAATAACTTTTTACTAGTTGACCATTAGAGGCATTATAAACGTCTATATATGCACCTGCAGGCTCAATAATATAACCATTGACATATACCGGGTTAGCTCTACCACCACCAGCACCATTTGGCGGACCTTGAACATTAGGAATTTGAGCAACCCATAGTATCTTACCGTTAGTTTCATTTAGTGCAAATAACTCATTTGCAACTGGTGTTCCTACGTATACTACCCCATTATAAATCGTTGGAACTCCTCCTTTGAATGCGGGTGGTACGTAACCCCTTACTAACTGTTCTATCCACAATAAGTGACCATTAGTCGCGTTTAATGCAAATACTGCAAATCCTACTGTTTCATTTGTTTTATTAAAGTTAACAATAGTACTTTGTACAACAATTCCTTTTTCTTCATCTACGGCTGGAGATACATCACCCATACCAGTGTTAAATGGTGTAAATCCCTTAGGTAAAGCGAATTCCCAAACTATTTGACCATTTTGAACATTAACAGCAATCAATTCGCCATAGGGTGGTAAAGCTAAAGTAAAGCCCATTATTGCTATTGTTGTCCCGTTTGGAAATACATAATAATTAGTTGAACTCATAGAGTCAAATGCAGAAACCCCTACATAATCTCTCCATACTACTTGTCCAGTAGTTGCGTTTAAAGCTACAATGTGACCAGAGCCGTCACCATAGATTAGTAATCCATCAATATACGCTGGTGTTGGCATTACGTTGCCATCATCAAAATGTACCCATAATAACTGACCATTAGTTGCATTAAAAGCATAAACTGCACCATAACTATAACCTCTTACTACATTCTTATAATTTCCAGTAATTACAGCAAAAATGCTATGAGAGGCTGAGAAGCCAGCATCACCTACTGAAACATAAACTATTGGGCCCCTTGAAGTATTTACTACAATTGGATTACTCATAACAGAATTTGCTGTTGTTGCCTCCCATATGAGTTTTCCAGTATATGCATTTATTGCATAAAGTTCATTTGCATCTGATGGAACATAAATTATACCATCAAAGTACGTTACACCAACAGCATCTCCAACTAATTGTGTTAAAATAACTGGAGCGGTCCTATTTCCTAGTGCCTTATATGCTGGGAACGGTGCATTCAGTGGCAATGCATTCATTTGCTCAAAAGACCAATTTTCTGCTGGGAAGTTAATGTTTATTACTGATTCATGATCTTGCTGATAAGCATAAACTGTCCAATTTCCTTCATTTATAGGATCTTTTGGTAAGTTAGATGGATAATAAGTTACCATTGTCCACCATGGTAAATAGCAATTACCATAATTATAATAAACGTACTGATACCATTTCATAGTTGAGTTTTGATAAGTAGTTTCAGTTACTTCTTCGTTTACCGTTTGTCCCTATACCATCATTTCAATCATTTTATCTTCAATCATGATCTGGTGTAGGGACTTAGCCCTCAACCACCTACCAAGTTTCACGGTAGGTGGGTCATGGGACTCCTTTGAGCCCAACGGCATAGGGCTCACATCTCCAGCCCTCCTCATGAGGTTATATAGTGAGACAACGTCCCTATGCCACCTCTCTTTTCCGACCACACAGACACCGACCCTTGGGGCAGAGCCCCCATCGGGTCGATAAATGATTTTTGACCCATGGACTGGGCATGTGGATGAAGTGTATGCTGGATCAACCAAAATTATGGGAACACCAAACTCCTTAGCCTTCTCCATAATGGCATTCTTTGTGGAAGAAAATGCAGAACGGTAAATCCTTAGCCTAAGTTGAGAGTCCCTCACGTCCTTAATCATATGCTCTGGTGCCCTCTTAGGTAGGTCTTCTAAAACTATTGCACTTCTACTTTCCAAAGCCTCCATAACAACAAGCTTAGCTAATTTCCTCCTAATATCCACCTTCTTATCCCTCTCCCTCAATTTCCTTAACTTCCTCCTCGTATCCCTATCCTTAGTAGACTTACCAGCAGTTATCCACTTCCTTTTATACTCATAACCTAACGTAATTTTCTTGGTGTTAGTTTCTAAAAGGATTGGTTTCCCATCAACTAATACAGAGACCGAATTCTCATTGAGATCAACTGGGATAAATGCTTTAGGCTCGTAAGGCTTAGGCTCATCCTTCTTAAAGACAATGTAGAGTTCCACCACGTTACCCTTTAAGAGCTTAAACCTAGCCTCGCTTGCAACCCTCCAACCGTTATTGTAATACCTCCAGAATATCTTGGGGAAGATGGGAGATAGGGAAACCCTACCCCTCTTTGTGGAAATTGAAATCCTATCGAGGCTGAACTTCCACAAGTGGTCATCTAGGTGTACTGTAACCCTCCTTACCTCTGGTCTGTCACTATAAGCCCTACCCTTTCTCTTCATTTTCTCGAAACTGCTTAACCTCTCGCTAGCGTCCTCGCAAGCCGTGTAGATGTAGTGTGACGGTATGTCCTTGTGTTTCTCCCTCTCCGCTTTATATATGCCCGCCTTGATCTTAGTGAACGAGGTAGTGTTGTTCCTCAACCCGTACTCGATTGCGTTAGCTAATATCCCCCTGTACTCCTCTTCGACTTCCTTCAACTTTCTATAGGTCTCGTAATCTACTTTAACCCTCAACTTTACTGTCCTCTCCACTTAACTCACCTATTAGGTTTTTTACACCTTGTATAAACAGCGTCTTCTTGTGGCTCCTCATCCCGTAGATCTTCCCTGCGAACGATGTTATGATTGAGATCAGATCCTCCACGAGTTCTTGCGTTGCATCCTTTGGCTCTTCACCGAAAACTACCTCTATCCTAACTCCCATGGCTGAAAAGAACTCCTCTAAGTATTCGAACCCGAACCTAGTTAATCTGTCCTTGTACGTTATTAAAACGACGTCGACATTCCTGCTCTCGACCAGTTTGAGCAGTTTTAGTAGACCTTTCCTCTGCGTATTTAACCCACTAGCAATGTCCTTCAAGACTTCAACTACTTTGTAACCTTTCGCTGTTGCGTAGTTTGTTAAATAGTTTATTTGTCTTTCCAAGTCCTCCTTTTGATTAGCTGAAGATACCCTAGCGTAAATTACTGCCCTAATCTCCTCCCTCCTCTCCAAATACTTCTTAACCTCACTGTATGGTATCCTATACTTCCCACCCTCAGTCATTACTGCCCTAATCTTGCCCTCCCTAATCCACCTTAGGAGCGTTGAGTATGAAATTCCTAGTAGTTGGCAAGCCTCCTTAGGTCTTAACAGCCTCTCCACAAATTTAGTTGATAATAAACGAATATAAAAAGATTTCTATTAACATGAAGAAGGATTCAGCCCAGTTAAAGGCGATTTCATAGTGAGTGTTGTAGTTGTTTCATTAATCATACTAGAAGGAATTACAGTTTTATATTCTATTTTTGTCGTTGTTACAGGTTGATGGATGACATATCCTACTCCTATTCCTATAATTAACCCTACAATAAGTAATATTACACCTAAAATCTTTGCATCCATATTTGGTCGAAATCTTTTGAGAATTATACGATTTTTAAACTTTTAGTTAAACAGCATTATACACAAAATTTATAAATATGATATAAAAAGAGCAAAAGTTATAGATTTTACTAGAAAATTTTGTGTATTATATCTTATTTAACATAAATTTGGTAAATATAGTACATATCTAATTAAAATTATACATATAAAAAGATTTTATTAACTATAAAATTCTGGTATTTTTACTTTAGTTTATGAAAACTTAGAAAATTTTAACACAAAGATGGTAAATATTAAACTCTTTAACCTGGTTATGCCTATATTAGGGAGAAAAAGTATAACAAGCTTTACTATATATAATAAAATTGGGCATAAAGAGTTTTGACATATAATGAAGAGGTACTTTAGATTAATAACTAAGAGCTTATAAGATGCATATAATTTAGTCAAATATTTAACCGTGTTACATAACTAACACATATGCTTAAGGGTTCAATAATCACAGTGCTTTCATCAGATGAAAAAGACGCCTTAAGTTTAGCTGAGAAACTAGGAAAGAAGACTGAGAACCAGATATACTATAAGAAAATTGGTGATTTAGTTAGGTCTATCCTAGTTCCTTCTCCGCAAAAAATTCTTGATCAAGCTGAAGCTCTATCCCTATCAAGTTTCTTCTACCTTAGAATGCCAAAGATCACTGCAGTAGAAGGTGAGTTAGCATTAATGGCGGAAGCCTCTGGAATTAGAGGAATAGTTTTGCCAGATGACACTGAGACGTTTAACAAGGTATTTAAAGAACTTTCTATTTCCTCCATGGTTAGTGAATTTAAGGAGGAAGATGTTGAGGTAAAGGATAGAGGTTATGTTTATATTGATAGGACATTTAACGTTAAGGGAGTTGGTGTAGTAGTATTAGGTTTTGCTTTAACTCAAGTAAATGTTCATGATAAGTTAATTGCTCTTCCGATGAAAAAAGAAGTAGAAGTAAAAAGCATACAAGTACTTGATGAAGACCAAGAAGGTGTTTTGCCCGGTACAAGGATAGGATTTGCACTTAGAAATGTTAAATTAGAAGATATTGAAGGTGTAACTGCGTTAATAAAACCTGGGATTAAACTCGTTAATAGAGTAAAATATATGAAGTTTAAATGGTCTTCTGAGGCACAAAACGTTCATGTGGTAGCTGGAGGATTTAAAGTGATGGGTAGCATTTCCGGAGACGAAATTGTTTTAAACGGAGAAATTCCAGAGACAATAGAAAGGGGAATAATAATCAACGTTAATGCAAAACCAAAAACTCCTAGAGTATTTGGATACACAGAATTAAATCCCAGTACTTAAGTATAGGCTAACTACTAAAGCTATTGCCAATACTGTAAGTAAAGATGTGTAAATAATCATTGGAGTTAATCTAGGACTGAACTGTTTTCGTTCTAGCTCTTTTTCTTGCTGAATATATTCATAAAAACCGTAAAGCAAGGTTGCTATTCCCATAATTATCATTATTACACCGCCTAACAGAGTTGTTGAAGTTAAGGGTTGATGTGCCAAGATGTGAAGAAAAATTTGAAACTTTGCAATTACGAAACCAAAACCCATTAAGGCTATCGCTGTTCTGACCCATGCTAAAAATGTCCTCTTGTTTGCTAAATGATCACTCGCACTCATAAAAGTACATTTTTGTTCATAGATATAAGGTCATAGTGGCTATTAGAAAATAAAGAAATAGCAAGACTATGCTTTCTTTAACTCCTAATTTTTTATCCATAAGAATCATTATGGCTATTACATTAACAACTAACGTAGCTATGAGTTCATTTAATCCAGGCATTATCGATATATCAGAAAACAAGCCTATTATTCCTAGAAGTACTGTGCCATTTTGTATTTTACTGCCAACAAAATCAAATATGGCTAAAGATCCTCCAGCTTCATATGAGTGTGCTAATCTTATTGCTGAGAGTGTTTCTTCTATTTCACCAGCTAGTGGTGAAATAATAAGGGCTAACCAAACAGTTGGAACTCCTAGTTGTTTAGATAAAGATGCTAATTCTTCTACGAAAGGATCAGAAAATATGATGAGAATAAATGCCCCTATAACTAAATAAATAGCTGCTTTCAGAACCTCTTTCTCATTTATATCTCTATCCTCTTTTGCAAATTTCCTAACCCTATATATTGCATAATATAAGTAAATTCCTAGTAAAGGAATTGCAGTATATACATTAAGATGACCATAGAAGAGTATGATTGCTAAAGCTATTGTAGTCATTATAAGGAATCTTTCTTCAACAGAATAATCCTCATTAATACTCAGATTTTTTCTCCATCTTAAATAGAAATAAATACCTAGAAAACCTATGCCAAATGTGAAAAGTAAAACGTTTCCCCCAATAGCTGAACCCAAAGCTACATAAGGTTGATTTCTTAGACTAGCCACGATAACAAAGATTGTCTCTGGTAAGGCTGTCAATAAACCCATTATAATACCTCCAGCCATTCCTTGTCCCATAAATGGTTCTAGTTTTTCAGTTCCCCTAGAAATTAATTCAGCTGATAGGATCAGAAAGATAAAGATTATGATTAGCTGAAGCAACCTATAAAAAATTTGATTCTATACCCTATAAGCTTTTAGTTAAGATTATATACTTCTTTTTGAAAAATATTCTATGTGAATAATCCAATTTATTCTTATATTTGCCAACCCGTAGGAATTGGCACAAAAGTAATACAGTTACCTCTTTATAGACCGTTAAATACAAAAGAGTTAAGTAAAGATTTAGTCCTTTATTTAAGAGGACAAGGATATAGAGTTTATTCTACTTATAGTCCTAATATAATAGTATTACAAGTTCACGCAGTAGGTATTAGAAGCCATTATTATACAATTAAGATTTGTCAATCATCTAATTTTATCCTTATAGAAAGTGGTATAACAAATGGGAGAGTTGAGCTAGAAAGAGCTGGATTAAATACTGGGCTAGGAATAACTGATGAATTTTTACACAGTTCCTTATTCGCTTTATTTTCAGGTGCTTTAGCAGGAGTTGATGTGGCTAGCGTTTTAGGTAGTTATGAGGAAGAGAATAAAATCCTTAGTGGAGTACAACAAATCATACTGTATTATGAAAATCAAGGTTTCCAATACTCATGCCCTCATTGTGGAATGCGAGTTGAAAGGACCTGGAAATATTGCCCCCATTGTGGAAGAGCTTTAAATTTTAAATAATTTTCTATTATAGAGAAGTTTTATTATATGAAAGTTTATGAAAATTAACGCATAGAAAAATGATTCTTCTAGTATAATCAGTTTTGACGATAAGAAGATAGTTAAATTTTTAGAAGAGAAAAATAAATTAACGATGAAATCATTATAATTAAACCACTTATTATCCAGAGAGAAAAATAACCCATTGATAGGATTATAAAAGATGCTACTATTGGTGCTATAATTCCACTACTTTGCCAAAAGAAATTCGCAAAGCCTGTTACGCTACCAGCCTTATTCCCACCTATTAAGGAAACCGCTGTTGAGTTAGCTGGTGTAATAACAAAACGAACAAACCCCATAATACTTGATATGGTCATTATGTAAATTGGAAGAGTAAGGAAAGAGAGAGAAAAGGTTAAAGTCCCGTAAAAGAGCTCAAAAAGAGAAAGTGTAATCTTCACTCCTAAACTTCTTATAATATATCCTGCAATTATCGTAGATGGTATACCAGCTAATGCAAGCAGAGAATACGCAATACCAGCCAAATAATCGTTGAGGCCTATAAACAAAAAGTACTTGTAAGCATACAAAGTAATTATCCAATATGCTAAAAAGAATAGAAAACCTGCTAAACTTATAATAATCACATTTTTGTCCTTCACAATTATTTCTCGTTTACTTTGTTCTCCTTTTCTACTTCTTATGAAGATAAACATAAAGGCTGTAATAAGAGAAACAAACGAAATAATATAGTAAGAAGATCTCCAACCAAAATTAATACTTATCCATGGTAAGATAAGCCCGGCTAGAACTATAGATAGTGGCCATGCTAAACTATAATAACCTATTGCAACAGGCAGTTCTTGCTTAGAAAAACTTAGGGATAAAATCTTTATAGTAACTGGATATATCCATCCAGCTGATAATCCCATTAAAATACTTCCGAAATATTCTTCTTGTATATTTGATGCTATACCAGAAATAAAAGATGATAGTGCTAATCCTACTAGGCTAAGAAGAGCTATAATTTTGGGTGAAACATAATCTGATAAAATTCCAGCTGGTATTTGGACTATAATATAACCAATAAAGAAAAGTGAGAATATTATACCGTCTTCAATGACTGTTGGTTTTAATGAAGAATACACTGATACTATACTCCATGCTATTCTTGAGAAATATGATAGGAAGAATGACAAAGATGAAATAAATACTATGAAAATCTTCTTTAGCATCATTATAGGACCTCCACCAGGGGTAATAATATGGGTACTAATAACGTTAATATTAGCCCATTTATCAACGCTCCGATCGCATATTCGTTACCTAATAAATCAACGTACAATGGTAGGGTAACGTCCATACTTGTAGCACCACCAACAGCTATTGCCCCTATCGGAGAAGCTCTTACTCTGAAAAATAATGGAATTAGAAGGAAAGTTAACTGTTCTCTTAAAAAGTTTACTAGAAAAGCAAAAACCCCGATTGTCGGACCATAATATTTTGCTAAAAATGGTCCCGTATAAGAATACCATCCAGATCCAAGAGTAGTAAGCAAAATCTCTTTAAAAGGATAGAAAGGTGAGAGAAGAATTGCTGAAATAATTGCTCCAAAAACATCTACTAAAATAGAAACTATTGCTAATCCGGAAATTCTCTTTAATATCTCAAGCTTTAAACTTTCACCGACTTGGATACCTATAACAATTACTAAGGCATATAATTCGTAATCAATTATCTCATTAAAATTTATCTTTACCTTTATAAAGAACCCTAAAAGAAGACCTAATATCAAGGGTAATATATATTTTAATTGTGATTTAAAATCAATCTTCTTCCATTCCGATTTGCTTGAGACGGTAAGGAATAATCCTAGTAAATAAGTAATTGTAACTACTACAATAGAGGTTAGCAATGAAGTATATAAGATATATAAAATCTGGGATCCACTAACCTCATTACCACCCCAGAATGAAATTGTAAATATTAAAGAAACTATTACAACATCAGATATTATAGAAGGAAGTTTAATAAATCTGCCTACAAGGATAAACACAAGGTAAAGTAATATGAATAGAACAAGAAAATACATAAAGTAGGATTGTAAGGGACGAGTATAAATATTCATCTTTTAGTAAGTTTTTTAAGATTGCAAAACTTTTAACCCAAGTGCAATTTTTCATTAAGAAATACAAGAAAGAGAATGATATTAATACAAAATATGAAGTAATTGCAGAACTCTTCTCATCAAGAATAGGGAGAGTATTAGACATGCCAGTATTAGAAATAATTCCGAAAGAAGAAGGTCTAAAAATGAAACTTCTACAAAAGAAATCAGATGGAAAAGCGAAAAATGTAGATAAGATTAAAAGAGCTTTAGCTTTTGAGGAATGGTTATTAAATATTGACTTAAAGGAAGAGCATGTAATGGTGGACAATAATAATACAGCTTATATAATAGATCATGGGCACTCATTATCAGCCTGGAAACCCTTATATTACGTAGTGGAGATAATAAATAGACCCGTGACTAGGTTCAAATTATGGAGTGATAGAGAAAGTTATAGTGAAGGAGTTGAGATAGTAAGGTCTTTGGATTGCGAGCAAACTAAAATACTCTTGAAAGAAACAGCCAACGAAGTAGCGCATATCTTTAATTTAAATAATGATGAAATAACTGATTTTATAAGCATAAGTTCCAGGATTCTTGAGTATAGAAGGAAAAACCTTCATTTACTTTTTGCAAACTAAACTACTTTACTAGAATAGATTGTTTTACTCCAATGTTTAACTGGGGAATGCATAATTTTATATTTTACTTTTTGTGAGTTATACCTTATGAATGAAAAAATAGAACAAGCAATTAGAGAAATGGGTTTCAAAAATTTTACAGAAGTTCAATCAAAAACAATTCCTTTGATGTTACAAGGAAAAAATGTTGTAGTGAGAGCAAAAACTGGAAGCGGGAAAACTGCAGCTTATGCTATACCAATTCTTGAGCTAGGAATGAAAAGTTTAGTAGTAACACCTACAAGAGAACTAACAAGACAAGTGGCCTCTCACATCAGAGATATAGGAAGATATATGGATACTAAAGTTGCGGAAGTTTATGGCGGAATGCCATACAAAGCACAAATCAATAGAGTTAGAAATGCTGATATTGTTGTAGCTACTCCCGGAAGGTTGCTTGACTTGTGGAGTAAGGGTGTCATTGATCTATCATCTTTTGAAATTGTGATAATTGATGAAGCTGACTTGATGTTTGAAATGGGTTTTATTGATGACATAAAGATAATCTTAGCTCAAACGAGCAACAGGAAGATTACCGGACTATTTTCAGCTACTATACCAGAGGAAATAAGAAAAGTAGTGAAAGATTTCATTACTAACTATGAAGAAATAGAGGCTTGTATTGGATTGGCAAACGTAGAACATAAATTTGTTCACGTAAAGGACGATTGGAGAAGTAAAGTTCAAGCTCTAAGAGAGAATAAAGATAAAGGTGTTATAGTCTTCGTAAGAACAAGAAACAGAGTTGCAAAACTAGTTAGGTTATTTGATAACGCTATAGAGTTAAGAGGAGATTTACCACAAAGTGTCAGAAATAGAAATATTGATGCATTTAGAGAAGGAGAATATGACATGTTAATAACTACTGATGTGGCGTCTAGAGGTTTAGATATTCCACTGGTAGAAAAAGTAATAAATTTTGACGCACCACAGGATTTAAGAACCTATATACACAGAATCGGAAGGACTGGAAGAATGGGAAGGAAAGGTGAGGCAATAACTTTTATATTAAATGAGTATTGGTTGGAGAAAGAGGTTAAGAAAGTTAGTCAGAAAGCGTAAACACATTTCCAGTTATTACGACTATACCTTCACTTTCTGCTAGTTCCTTAATCTTATCTTGTATTGAATTACAAACTAGAAACATTTTAATCTTTTTCCCAGGAAAATTCTCTTCAAAAGCCTCCTTCCTGTTCTCTAATTGCTCAATAGCTGCTGTGTCATCACACAAGTTCTTAATCTCAAAAATGTAAATATAATCATTAGTCTCGTAGAAATCCACTTAGTACTTCTTTCCTTTCTTCTTACTTTCTATAAAACCATGTTTAATATTTGAAGCATTAATGCCATGAAATATTAATCCCTCTTTGTATAACTCTAACATGGTTCTTTCAACGTAGTGACCTGCCCTAGACGTAAATGAGTTAAACATTATTTCTAGTCTTGTAAATCTTTTATCCACATAATCCTTAAATTCTCCGATCGACTTGACAAGCTCTTCTATTATCTTCGCATGCTCCATGAGAATTTTATTATGCTCCTCAAGCCTCTTATTTACCTCATCAAATTTCCTAGAATGCTCTTCAAGAAGTTTAGTATGTTCTAACAATACTTTATTCATCTCCTCAAGTAATTTAGAGTGTTCCTGAAGAGCCTTCTCTATTTCCTCAAGCCTCTTAGAATGATCTTGAAGAATCTTTTCTAACTCTTCAAGCCTCTTATTAATTTCGTAGAACTGTTTTGAATAATTTTCCATTATTTCATAAGATTTTTGTATTTTACTTTCAATATCTGCTAATTTTTCCCATATAAGAACTACATGATCATATGTAGTTCTGGCTAATTCCTCTATACTATCTAATCTTTTTATTATGATATCATTTTTAATTTGTTCATAGACTTTTGAAACTAACTTGTTGAATATCTCTGGGTTATTAATTATCTCATCGATACTCATTACTTATCATCCTTGTAGCATAAAATAAAAATGTTTACACTTCTTTTTATACTCAGTTATCTAAAAGTTTCCCATGGACAAGCACTTTCTTGCTTTATTAGGCGAAGCTGGAGCTACTGGCTTAGCAAAAGGGATTTATATAATAAGAAAAGAGGAAAGATTTCGTATAGCGTATGAAAATGAACTTTCACATTGGGAATATTTTAGGAAGTTTAAGAGGAGTTTGCTGGAAAAACCAGTTTATTATACTCTCGTTGTTGTAGGAATATTAATAGGAGTAATGGGTATGGCTGTAATACGAAGAGTAGTGAATAAAGTAGAGTCTCAAGCCTTGGATTTTTACTATAAAAACTTTGAGATAAATGGAGAGATAGCTAAGATAGTAGAGGATGAGAAACATCATTTCATTAAATGAAGACTATTTTACTTAGTTCGCTTTCGTACTTTTTCATCTTCTCATTAATTATCTGATTGTACTCTTTGTTACTTATTAATGATTTACTTTTTGCAAACCAAAGTGGTACTTCAATATAACCTTCTCCTAAAGTACAAATGCTCTTTGGAATCCAAATTTCCTTTCCCTTAATAGAGAAAAGATACGCCTTGTCCGTCTCAACTTTAACTTTTCCTTCAACCTTTATGAGTTCATTGTCAAAGTCTTTTTTCAACTTATTGTAAATATAATTTTGTAGTTGTATCTTATCCTCAAAAAGGTTTCCTTCATATTGATAAAATTTTATTTTATTTTCATAATCACAAACATAAAGAATTTTTTCAAAGATTTTATCTTTTTCTTCACAATTTAATTCTAGTTCTTTTAAATCTCCATTATAAATTACATAATAATTTACGAAAATCCTTTCATCATGTTTATATATTCTTTTTATGATAGTCCCATTCTGTTCATCTATTTCTCCCTCCATATATTTTAAACCCTTCATAGAACGCCATATCTTATTTTTGACTTTAATTTGCCTCCATTTTCCATTATCAAAAGCGAAATAATACTCTTCTTCATCTTTTCCTATTTTTCCAATCCTTATCATCTTACAAAGTTATTAAGGAGACTAAATAAAAGTATAGGCTAATATAATTAATACTACGGAAATAGTTAATAATGTTGCAGACATGTTCATAACCCATTTTCCTTCAAAGCCTGGAAGTTGCAATTTATAAAATAATATATGCATTACTCCGTAAAAACCAGTAATAATACTTATTAAAGTGAATATTATCTTTATTGCTAATTCAGGTGCTATCATCAAAAATTAATTATTAAACTTCACAAATTTAAATTTATCTTTAAAATAATACGGTATGATAAAAAATTAGATTGATTTCTGTAAATCTCTAGCATCATCCTTTAAATCTACAATTGAGTCTACAATATCATTTATCTTGTTTTTTAATTCGTCATCACTTAAATCATCTATGCTATCTAATAAGTCGTCTATTTCTGAAGAAATTGAATCTATTTCATCTTTAAGTTCTTCTAACATGTTTTTTATCTTTTCCTTATCCATGAGAAAAAAATTAAATTAGCCTTATTTAAATTATGCGTATGGATAACTTATCCAAGAAATTAGAGCCGAAAGAAAATACTATACCAACTTATCTTGTTTATGCACAATCTTTAAGTTCTATAGCCCCCTTGGGTTCTGCCTCAGCGTATTTAACATATGCTCTTCAGTATTCACTGTCATCAACATTTATAGCTGGAGTTTTTGGTGTATTAATTTACTTTTTGTGGGTATTAATTGGGTATGAATACTCAAAAGTGATTGCCTCTACTGGAGGTATATATGAATTTGCTAGAAGAAGTGGTGGTGAGCTTTTAGGTAAAATCGCTGGCTGGTTGTATTGGATAAGTTATGCTATATATTTACCTTCAGCTACAACTTACCTTACTGGAATAGTAATAACTTCCGAATTCTCACTTTCATCTATTGTAGTCACTACCATAGAAATTTTAATTCCTATAATTCTAACTCTTTTGCTTTTAAGCGGAATAAGACCACCACTTTTTTATGCACTCTTAACTTCAACTATTGAAGTTATTCTAATATTTGTCTTAGGAATAAAAGTAATATCTATTACAGGGTTCTCTTTGAGTCCATTAAAGGTTTCAGTATCAGTATCAGATTTCTTTTCTGGAGCCTTAGCAGTAGGTTTTACACTTGCCGGTGGTGGTGCATCGTTCTTTCTAGGTTATGAAGCTGTAGGGAAGGGAAAAACAGTAGCAAAATCTTATCTTTATGCTTATTGGATAGCGTCGATTTCAGTACTTTTTGCTTCATACTTTGAAATCGCGTTTGCTGGTTATTCAAATTCTGGCGTGAAAAACCTATTAAATGTCACTCAATACCCAGCATATTATATTGCCCAAAAGGTTATGGGAAGTAGCATAGCATTATTGATATTTATCTTTACTATAAACAGTTTAATTGGTTCTGTAACTGCAGCATATGTAGCCTTATCTAGATTAACTTACAGTTTAATTAGAAAAGATATGTTAAAATCAATCTTAGTAGTAGCATTGTTCTTTCTTGTAGTCAATTTAATAGCTGGGATTACTGGTGAGTTTGCCTTAGTATACTCACTTACTACAGAAGCTTCCTTAGTTACTTTGTACGGTTCACATGTAATAGTGTCTGCTTTATTTCCAGTATTTTCAAAGAAAATGATAGGATTTAGACTTTATCATATCTTGTTATCAATTTCAGCAGTTATTTTAATGGGATACGGTGTTTACTCAAATATAGTACCTTACTCTGGTTTAACAACATTAGTTGGAATACTTTCATTAATTGGAGGTGTAATAATAGGAACTATAAGCTGGGGATTAGAATGGAGGAAATTGAATACGCATTAAAACTAGTTAGAATGGGAAAACCTTTAACTGCTATAAATTTTATTAAACAATTTTTGAAGAATAATCCAGATAAAATAGAAAATAATGAAGAATGTAAAGCAATATCTAATATTATTTTACACTTTCCTTCCCTCAATGATGAAAGTTGGAGATATTTTGTTCACATAGAAAAAGATGACGCAGAAATACTAATAGAAAAAATTAAAGAATGCCTTAGGATTTAAACCCCTGCTTCAGCTTCATTTATCTTCTCTAAACTTTGGCCAATTGTATTAGGTAATACAAAGATTAATACAATCCCCATAATGACCATTGGTACCTGGAATAATACCCAAGTTGGTAGAGCACCTAGACTACTTATAATTGGCAATATTATTGCTGTTGATATTGCAGCTCCTAAATGTGCAGCGCCGTCACTGAAAGCAAATGATGTTGCTCTAGCATATGTAGGTACATTTTCAGTTCCATTTAAGTAATTTAACTGATTACTCCATCCTACACCAATAAAGTTTGTCAACAGCATTCCTCCAAATGCTAAGGGAACATTATAGTTAATAGTACCTATAGTAGCAATTAGTACTCCTAATAGCATTCCCACAAAATATGCTAAAGTAGTTAAAATAGCTCTTCTGACTTTTTCAACTATAAATCTTAATGCTATAGCACCTAAAAATGTTGCAACACCAGCTAAACCGTATAAAAACGTTAACTCGTTAATCTGGGCCTTTGTAAGATTTGATAATCCTCCAGCCCATAGTAAGAATTGAGTTAAGTATGGATATTCTCCAAAATAAAAGAAGAAGATAGACAGCATTACTGAAATTATTCTGATTGCGTACTTCTTGTTCTTAAATATAGTGAAGGGGTTTTTCTCCTCAACTTTATAGTTTAAGGGATTATATGGTGGTAATTGTATACCAGTTTTCTGTATTGCTTTCTCTTCCATTTCAGCTACGATTTTTTCAGCTTCATCAAGTTTCCCTTTTAACGCTAATATTCTTACAGTTTCACTAGCATGAGACCTTATTACTAATACTATAAATGCTAAAGTAGCACCAATTAAGAATATTACCCTCCAACCAATTGCGGGATTTAATAAATCAATTACTGAGGCTAGAAATGGTCCTAATCCTAAACCAGCCCATCCAGCAATATAAACTAGGTTAAAATACTGTCCCCTTTTTACTGCTGGAACCATTTCTACTATGTAAGTAGGTACTAATATTAAATCACCACCAATTCCCATACCAGTTATAAATCTAAAGACTATAAACATTGGGAAGTTAAATGATAGGGCATTTCCTAAGCTTCCTATAGCTGTTAGTAATGCAGTAAACATTAACATTGGTTTCCTACCGTACTTATCAGCAAAATACCCTAGAATTATTGCTCCTGGGATATAACCAGCTAATCCCATAGATACTACAATGGAAGCCTGAGTTGAAGTTAACCCTGTATATGGTAAGGATGTGCCGGAAAAAGCAATACCAATATCAATTACATCGTACAATGCTATAAAGTATCCAAATGCTAATGCAAGAATCACTGAGATTGGTAAAACCATAGTAGGTAATCTATCAATTCTTGCAGTTAACTCAGCCACTTTTTTATAGATTTGTTCTTTTGTAGGCTTATCTGACATCAGAAATTTATACTTTTTAAGAATATATAAGCTTTAAGCAACTTTGAATTTTTATCATTACAGTTTTAACAGCTTTAACATTAGCCTTATTACTCTAAACTATAATTTAAAATTGTGGATAAGATACGGATTTGGAATAAATACATCATTAGAATTTTAGAAACCATTGCGGCACCTTATTCCGTTTTAAGAAGGATTTACATTCAACTCGTTTTACTTAGCATAGTTGTTTATACTATTGCTCTTGTTTTTGTGTACTATCAAGGCCTAGATTGGATTTCAGCAATATATGCAGCAGTAAATGTTATTACAACAGTAGGACTTTATGCACCAGATATATATCAAATGCCCTCTCAAGAGAAGTTGTTTCTTACTGTAATGATATTGTTCACTGTAGGATTATTTGCTAGTATGGCCCAATCTTTAATATCTACAATATTAAATAGGAATACTTGGATAGATGCTAGAGCAAGATGGAGAGGGAAGCTTATGAAAGGTCATATTGTAGTAATTGGTAATACAGAAAGTATTCTATCTGCGGTTAAAAGGCTTGAAATATTAGGTAAAGACTACGTAGTAGTTACTAGTTCCAAAAAGCTTTATGACGAATTGAAGAGTGATAAGGTAATCTTTGGTGATCCTAATGATGAAAATAACTTACTCACTGCTGGAATAAAAAATGCTAGCTCGGCAATAATAGCTATGGAGGATGATTCGCAAACACTATTAATTACACTAAAAGTCCAAAAGCTAAATCCACCATTAATAATTGTAACGATGATAAAGGACTCGTCACTGATTGACGTATTTAAAACAGCAGGAGCAGATATTGTAATTCCTTTTGAAGAATTTATGGGTAGGATTATGGCATCCGCAGCTATCTCAAAGAACTTTGCAGGAATTGTTTATCCATCGAGCGATAGGGATTACTCAATAGGAGTCTTTGAAGTAAAGAAAAACTTTAAGTTAAGTGAACTTCCAGAAGGTATAATACCCATAGCGATACTTCATGATGGAAAATTAGATCCTTACTTTTCTAAGGAAACTGAAGTAAAACCAGGAGAAATATTATTTGTTCTTGGAAACCCACTAAAATTTAAGGATGTTAGTAAGTTAGTTGAGTGAGATTGCCTTCCTATTCTAACTAGATACATAGATCTGATCATAAAGTTTAAGTACAAGATTTTAAAGTAACTTGTTTATTATCTTTTCCCTGTTATCCTAAGAACTAGTTTACCTCCTTTTATGTATGATAAGAATTTAATATCTAATCCATAAAACAAATATGCTTTTAGAGTGTTATACATTATAATGAATATATTTCTATCGATTTAATAGTGAAGAGATTTAATTTTCATTTTGATAGAAGTTAAGTAGAGAGTTAATATGTATTTTGTAATATATTTACGAAACATGACTATACATCTAAAAATTTAAATTTAATCAAATCTAGTTTAATTTATAATTTTTTATCTATTTTTTAGAAAGTTTTAATTAAATAATTGTTAAGTTTTTGTACTTTTATTAATATAAATATATAAAGGTATAATGTCTATATATTATTTGTGGTGATTAAATGGAAGGACTTGAAAAGCAATTAAGTACTATCAGGTTTATCGGCGGTATCCTTTATTTTGTAAATATATTTTTCTCAGCCTCTATTTATACTGCATTAGAGAGCTTAGGTCTAGCTAAGGGTAGTTTAATATTTTCGCTTTTATTCGCAGTTCCCTTATGGTCAGCAGTCGTAAACGGAGTAATTCTTGGACTAATAATAGCTCAATTAAAGGACGCAGTCATATATGGGATTATAAAATCAGCTATAGCAATTGTGATATATTCATTGTATCTATCATTCTTTTCCTTACCACTATATATAGTATATTTGGCCCTAACTATTATAGGATTATGCGTAATACAATTAGGTGTATTATACTTGTATAGAAAAATACAAAAAAAGATATTTGGTTGATAGGTAATGTTAATAAAAGTACCTTACAAAACTATTAGAATTTTTCCTTCTGAAGTTAGGGGTAAATATGCATTCATGAAAGATGTAGTAGTGATCATTAGAACGCAAAATAAAGTATTATATGTTGATTGCTCTCATGATCATTTAGCGAATTATAGGCCTCCGCCCTTCCTCTCTGGTTACATCTTTGAGTACGAGATAATTGAAGGAGGAGAATATTGTGAATGTATAGCAAAAACTCTACAAGAAGAGCTTAAACCTCTATTTAAGAACCAGAAAATATGTGTCAAATCAGATATCACAGTGGTGATAGAAAGGTGATTGTGTTTAAAGATGTACAATGGATAGATAATGATAAGTTTAGACTACTAATTCACGGTATAGAAGTTACGTATAGGGTAGAAATTAAACCTGGCACTCTAACTCAAGTAATTCTTCGTTGTATAAATTACGATTCAGTTTGTCTTCTTGAAATAGATACGAGTAAGAACAAATTAGTAGCTATACAATGCATAGGTTTTGAAAAGGACGAAGTAAAGAAGGCTATAATATCTAAATTAGCTGTCCAGGTACCACAGTCTCTGAGAATCTAGAACGTCTTAATTATAAATTAGCCTATTTATTTTCGTAAGAGACCTTATTTGGGTCGTTCACACGCTCTTTACTAGTTGTATTTTTACATAGAATTAGTATAATTCTACAAAGAAATAATCAAATTAGTAGTTTAAAGAAATTCTTACAGGGGCAATCTTAGCTAGCATTATAACTGAAGTTTAACTGAAAGATTTTATTACTGAACGCCTTTACCTAAAAATCATAATATTTGTTCATGAGTTAATAAATATTTTAAATTTCTTAATCATATCAATTACTAAAAGGAAATTTTCAACTATAAGAAGATATTTTTTTATGCATTTTTAACATAACGTGTGAATGTAACGATTTTCCTATAAATGCTACTCATATAAGGTTCTATGAGACTCATCTTTAACATCTCTGCGGAATTAAAAATCTATAGGGATATAGATCGTGCGAGATTAAATCAGTTTTAAGAATCTTAACACAATTTTAAAAATTGCATTAATTGCTATTTCCCTTTTCACTTTAATTAGTTCCTTTTGTTTATGTAGTTCTATTAGAGGCATATCTGAAATTCGTAATACCGCTACCGCTCTTTTGCCGTAAAATTTAGTTACCTTATAGAAAGCACTAACTTCCATATCTATTGTAGAAACACCTATATTTACTAAGTAGTTTAAAAACTCAGTAGTTTCAGAATAAGGGAAAAGGATTGTTGCATGTAATGCTGAGTATGCTTTAGCTTCAGTTTCCTTAGCATATTCATAAATTTCGTCTAAAAGAGTTTCGTCAGCTTGCGGAATTGCTGCTGTAGGGTCAACGTAAAAATCACTTATGTTTTCAAACGGGACAACATACTTTGGTATGTTTAAGTCCCCTATTAATATTTCATTAGATAAGGATCCTGCAGTACCTATAAATAGTATATCTTTAATCTGCGAAATCGTAGCTAAAATCCGTATTCTCTCGGTGAAATCTATTAAACCTCTGCCTATAAATGCAATAAATCCCCTACTACCGTCTTTTTCAAGAAATAAATTTCCTTGAAATTGCTGAAGTATTTGGTCTCCTACTTTTAACCTATTTACTTTAATACCCATATTAATTAGTATGTCTTCGAAGTTTTTTGGAAATTGAGTATTAAGTGGTATGGGCGTTACTACTACCCTTTCTGGGATTTCATCTTCCTCTGCCCCAAGTTCCTCCTTTATGACTCTTTTTCTTATCTCTTTATTTCTAATGAAATCACCAAATATCATTAAACTACTTCTAAGAAAATCGATATATAAACTGGTTTGTTAAATCCCTCAGAGTCAGTCAAGGGCTTTATTGAGAATTGTAATTTTCCTAGAATTAATACAATATCCATAAATATTCTAGGTAGTTTAAATTATAATCTCCTTATTATACGCTTTTACTCACCACATATAAATATTACTTAATATATATTTAACGGTTAAAATCTCACACTACTGTTACAATCAAAAATCGCAAAAGACTCTTAAATTTACCATCCTTCAATTTTCTTGGTTGATAAACTAATCAATTTTCTTAAATTCAAAATCAATCGTTAATTTAAAAGTAAGTTCCATGTAGGCACTGATAAAATTTGAAGCTATCCTCAATTTTTGACTATTAAAGGGTGAAATAAATCCTGACTACTATAAAGCCTAAGGTTAAGTTTTATATTTCATAAAGTTATAGTCTATATAGAGAATTAGATATAGTACAAATCATTTTAGATCTTGCTTCTTTTATATCTTGTTTATGATATGAAACTTCATCATGATAATTCTTAAACTTACATATACTCGTGGAAAATTTTTTATTTGCAAACTATGTATTACATGTTAGACATGTCAAACAATCAACAAGATGAAAACAAAAAAACTGTTACAATACGAGGAGTCAATAGAGATTTGTACGAAAGAATGGTTAATGTAGCAAGAAACTCTGGGAAAACTGTAGGTGAAGTTATGAATCAAGCAATGATGACTTTCTTGGGATTAGCTGGGAAAGTCGGTGAAAAAATTGATGAGGCTACTCAGAAGGCAATAAATGTTGGAAAAGCCTTTGTTGAAGGGTATAATGAAGCTGGGAAAAATATATTCATAGTATCAGATTTAGAAGAGCTCCGTATAACGAAGAATGAGATTATAGGATTAGGTAAACCTGTATCATTTAGAAATATTAAGAGGTTAATACTAGATGATATTGACCAACAAACAATAGATCAATACATAGACTCTATCATTACAGTAGATGAAGTCGTAGTACCTTCTTCCGTAAATAAACTACTTCTCCTTCAGAAATGTAAATTTGTAAAGAGAGTAGTTACTATTTAGCATTGTGCCAAAAAGGTACTCTAATTTTTTCAACTCTATCCCACTCATCATAAGGTTTTATATCTAGAACTGGAGTACCATCATATGCGTTAACTCCTCTAACATATAGTATATTTCCCTCTCTTTTTACTAGCTCACATACGGAAATCCCAATAGGGTTTGGTCTAAATTGAGATCTTGTAGCGAATACACCAATCTTTATGTTATCTCTATCCCTTATTAACCTATATTCATTTACTAAATGTAAATGATACACTAAAATTATATGAGAAAATCCCTCTATTCCAGTTAGTCCTTCCTCGTACTCCTTATCAACAATTACTTCTACGATGTCTTGCCTTGAGGAAGAATTGTCTTTTCTCTTTATATAACCAATGTACTTAAAGCATACACTCATTATATAGTAATTTGTGATAGAAACTATTAATTTAACTAAGATTTACAAAGATGGAACTATTGCCCTTGATAACGTCACATTTTCCAGTGACGTGAAGATTTTAACCCTTTTAGGAAGAAATGGAGCTGGTAAAACTACTCTCACAAGGATTTTATCAACTCAACTTTTACCAACTAAAGGAGAAGCTTACGTTGAAGGTTATAACGTAATAAAAGAAGCTAAGAAAATTAGAAAAATTATTACTTCAATACCCCAAGAGGCGCAACCAGTAGGAATGGCATCCCCTTATGAGCATTTACTTATGTTCTTAACAGCAAAAGGATTATCTCTTTCAGAATCTGAAAGAGTGGCTAGAGAGGCCCTAAAAGAAGTAGGTTTATGGGAAGTAAAAGATAAACCTTCTGACGAGCTATCTGGAGGAATGAAGAGAAAGATCTTTGTTGCCATGGCATTAGCTGCAAATTCAGAAGTAATATTTCTTGATGAACCTACAACTGGTTTGGATCCATATTCTCGAACTGAAATTTGGTCAATACTAAAGACAATGAAAGGTAAAATTATATTAACTACCCATTATATGGAAGAAGCTGAAGAACTTTCAGATGAAGTTATCCTTTTACATAAGGGAAGAATTATTGCGATGGGAAGTGTTACAACCTTGCTAGAGAAATTAAAAGATAAAGTTAGAGTAGAGGGTATTGGAGATATAAAAGTAGGTAGGCTAAGAATAACTTATGTAGATAAGAGAGAAGCATCAAACTTTGTAGGAAAATATGTTGTGAAACCAATTAGTTTAGAGGATTTATTTATACTGTATGCGGGTGAGGGACTTGAAGAAAATTGACTTTCTAATTGCTTTTATAAAATTCTATGGTGTTTCTTCAATCAAAAGGGGATTTATATATGTTTTAACATACATGGCAATACCTTTAGCAGAACTCTTTTTAATATATATGATTTCAAAAGGAATTTTTTTAGGGTATGGAATAATAGGCGGATTAGTTACAGTGATTGCTACTAACGGATTGTCATCAACAGCAGATTTTGCATACTTAAGGCTTGAAGTTAAATTACAAGATTTACTTGTTTCTAGCGAAGTTACACCAAATGATTACATTTTGGGCTTAATGTTGTCTAATCTTGTTTACTCCTTACCTGGAATTATAGTTTACGTATTGCTTTCATTAATCTTCAAATTATTTAATCCAATAATGATCTTAATACTCTTACTTTTACTGTTTAATACATCAGCAATAGGTTTCTTTATAAGTACATTAATACCACATATGAGGTATAGTTGGGGAATTGGTGGTTTATTATCTACCTTTTTGAGTATTATTCCACCCATATTCTATCCTTACTACCTATTGCCAAAAGTGTTCTTTTATATCCTTTATCCTTTACCAACTACATTATCGGCTCTGATTATTCAAAATTATTCTGGGCTAATAACCCTTTCAAATAGTTTATTAGCATTTTCGTGGATATTACTAGTAGTAGAAACCCTTATCTTTTATTACATATCCCTTAAGTATAGTAGATGGAGAAGTGTATGATTATGTGAATTATTATTTATAAAGCTAAGAGTGAAATGTGAAAATTATGGATTATTTTGAGGATTACATATTACCAGAAATTTTCAAATTTTGTAGCCAGAAGAGTGATCCATGGGAATGCTTCATAAGTAAAGTTTACTTATTACCCCTCTCTATGGAAAATAAAAAGAAAATCTTAAGAAATTTTATTGATAAAAGGGTAGGAAGGAAAGTATTCATAGCAGGTTATCTAGCTAAGTATCTTTATAATTGTGATTATTTTGGAGAATGTGAACCTAATATATCACCAATAATACCAGATGATATTGTAATTCAAATATTTAGAATTATAAGAGATATTAAAAAAGATGATCAAGCTATTTAAGATTCTACTTTTTTCATACTTAACTGCTTAATCTTCATTTTATATATTAAAGCAGAAATTATCCATGTTATAGCAAAAGTTAGTATCACGAAATAACCTATTGATTCCCAGTATACGTTGTTTAATGCATTTATTTGATCCCAAAATGGACCATGAAGATTAAATTCACTAACTATTAAGCCAAACAATTCTATTGTACCAATTCCATAAGCTACCAAGATTGATATAAAGGTCATTGTCAAATTATACCAGATTTTTCCCAAAGGATTTCTGAAAGCCCAACCGTAAGCAGATCTCATAAACAATCCATCAAGCGTATCTATTAAACTCATACCTAATGCAAACAATCCTGGCAAAATTAGTATAGTAGTTATTGGGATTGAGGAGAAAGCTCCAGCTACTGTCGCAGATATAGCTAATATAGCCACCTCAGTTGCAGTATCAAAACCTAAACCAAATAAAAACCCTATAACGTACATTTGCCATTCCGAAGTAACTATCTTAAACAATTTATTGAAAAATCTATTCATGAAACCCCTCTTTAACAAGAGTTCATTTAATTTCTTCTCATTAAGATTTTTCTCCTTTCTAATGGTTTTATAAACCTCATACAATTCTAAAAGGACTAGAGTGTTTAAGAATGCTATTATATACAAAAACCCTCCACTTATTAAAGTTCCTATAATACTGCCTACATTCTCAATGCTCGGTAAACTATTTATAATATACCTTGAAGCTATGATTAACATTAGGCTTAGAAGAATAACTACAGTTGAATGACCTAGCGAGAAGAATGTGCCAACAAACACTGGGTTTCTTCCTTCTTGAAGAAGTTTTCTGGTAACATTATCGATCGCAGCAAGATGATCAGCGTCTACTGCATGTCTTAATCCAAATGTATAAGCTAAAATACCAAGAGTTATGAAAGTTCCAGTTAGTACACCATCATCAGTTTGTATTTGCAAATTCTCTTTTGGTAAATTAAATAAGATGAAATAAAAAATCACAGTCAAAATAATATTTATAATAAAAAATGAACCCATAAATACCATTTTTGTTAAAGATTTAGAACCCATAATATTTGGATAAGTTATCCACATTATAAACTTTTTGGATAAGTTATCCATATCAAACAAAAGATATTTCATAAAATATAAGATCAGAGTACCCGCATCTCTTCATTAATTCAGCATATGGGCTTTTCATCATCGAATCTTAACTATATTATTACTTTCCCTTTATGATTATCTCGTACTCTATATATTCTATAATTATGTTTCACTTTTAATTAGTCTTTAGATCATTGCTTTTACGTTCGTAATACTTTTAGTATGAACCTCACTTTAAGGGAAATCTTGAAAACTTTTAAACATTCTTAAAATCATAAAGATTTTCTTAAACGTTACTAAGTATAGCTACAGTCTTATTTAAAAATACTTTCAAACTAAAATTACTTCGAAATAAGAATAAGTTAAATTTAAATAGTAGCGAGTAGCAAATAGTAATAGATACAAAATGAGTGAAGAAAAAATTCCCCTAATAGGAGAAAAGTTCCCAGAAATGGAAGTAATAACGACACATGGTAAAATAAAACTACCAGATTACTATCAAGGTAAATGGTTTGTATTATTTAGTCATCCAGGAGACTTTACACCTGTTTGTACAACTGAATTTTATTCTTTTGCAAAAAAATATGAAGAATTCAAAAAACTTAACACTGAGTTAATAGGACTTTCAGTAGACAGCAATATCTCACATATTGAATGGGTTATGTGGATAGAAAAGAACTTGAAAGTCGAAATTCCATTCCCGATTATAGCAGATCCTATGGGAAATGTAGCCAAAAGATTAGGAATGATACATGCAGAATCCTCAACCTCTACCGTTAGGGCTGTATTTATCGTTGATGATAAGGGTATAGTTAGGTTAATTATGTATTATCCCATGGAAATAGGAAGGAATATAGATGAGATTCTAAGGAGTATAAGAGCATTACAGTTAGTAGATAAAAGCGGCGTAGTTATTCCAGCAAACTGGCCTAATAATGAGCTTATCGGCAATAAGGTAATTAATCCACCACCAAGAACGGTTAAAGATGCTAAATTAAGAATAAATCAGCCATTTGATTGGTGGTTTACGTATAAAGAAATATGAGTTTTTTACCCTCTCCTAACTACTCCAGTCATACAATGTATTCCCCCATTTCCTCCAGTTAAGTTTTCTACATTAACTTCAATAACATCTAATTCTCTAAACTTTCTACTATATCTAGGTGAAATTATCTTACCATCATCTATAGTTAGAAAATTACCTAATTGCATTTTAGCCTCATTCTCATCAATTTCTATTATGTTAAAACCCTTCTTTTTAACGTACTCATACAAATTAGTTACTTCAATAAGTTTTCCATAATTATATACTTCAGTTCTACTCTCTTCCATTAGTTTTTTCACGCCTACAACGCTATTTGACGATGGAACGTTAAAGAACATATCTAAATGAAAAAACTCTTTACGAGCCTCATAAACTACAGCTACTTCACCTAAATTAAACAGATTTGACGCTCCAGTAAAATCAGTCCTATTACCAATTCCAATAATGTGAAAATCCTTCATCGGAAAATAATCACCTCCTTCTAGTTTGCCCTTCTTGATTTCTTTGTACTTTATTCCTAAAGCTTCCCAAAATAGTTTAGTAACTTCTGTTTCTCTTTCCCTCTGTTTGGTTGCCATTTTTCCTATTATTATACCATCATTTGTCGTAATCTGTTGATCCCTCATAAAGTAAAGGTTAGGTAAAGGATCTGCTATAATTACATTTTCATTTTTTATAACCGGGTTTAGAATGAGGAGTTCTATTAAATAATTCGGATCATTAGTATCTACTCCTACTAGGTTTTTAACTTTTTCCAAAAAAGAATAGTTGTTCCTCATTTTGGTTATTATTACACCTTTTAACCTATGAACTTTAACCCCTTCTTTTTCCAACGTTTTTCTTAGTTTATCATGCTCTCTCCTAGCCTTAGTTAGGCTGAAGGATCTTTCAAAAAGAAATTGTGAAGGATTAAGCAGTGCAAATAATACTTCGTAACCTGGTTTATGTACAACTACTTCTCTTAATTTTTCCCATTCTGCTCTCGCGGACATATTATGATGAGACATAAAATACTCTTCCATCCTTTAAAGTTATTTTAACACATTTTTCACCAGGCTTTATGTTATAGTAAGATACTTTACCGTCAATAGTTGTTCCTGCAACTATAACACCCTTTTCATACAAATTCATTATTAACTTGCAAACATCATCTGGAGGAGTTGTACTCTCAATCTTTTCAATATTTTTCTTATTTATCTTTATAGGAGGTAAATTAGGAACTTCAATTATTATCTCATTTTCTGTTTCTTTCATATTTGAATATACGAAAGCAAAAATTAAAAGACTTTCGAATAAAAGAACCTAAATACTTCTGATGCATTTGGTCTTTTCCCTGGTGATGTCATATAAATGATAAAGTTAGCTACATCCGGTTCAACGTTTCTTAATGGTGAAAAATCTCTCGTCATGTAAAGTTTTGAATCTAATAAAGAGACATTTAACGTGGAAAAGAAATCGTTATAGACTTGTAACATTTGAGGAGAATTTAATACTTTACCAGTTAGTAATTTAAATGCAGTTGCACCTAATGAATAGATATCATCTAATGGTGAAATACCACCTAAAATCATTGATTTTACATGCTCTATTGATGCATATTCTGGGGTTAATTGAAATGCTTTTTCTCCTATCTTTACAGCACTTCCTAAATCACTTAGTTTTACCTTTATCCTTCCGCTAAGCAGACCTTTTAAAGCTTCTTCAGGTTTTTTAGGTAATGCAGACGTGAAAAGAATATTATGAGGTTTAACATCAGAATGTACATACCCGTTATTATGAATTACTTCTAATGCTGATGCAATTTTAGCAATTATTAAGTACACTACTTTTCTCCACCTAGGGTTAGTAAAATCGTAATTGTTTGCAGATCCACCGGACATGTATTCAAGGACTATATGTGGAGGATTCTTTATATATGTTAAAATATCCCCCCTAAGTATAGCGTAAATATCTGGTTCATCAAAATGTACAGCATAAATTCTAACTATATTGTCTGATTTCTCAGAAATTTGAACAAGAACACTTTCCTCGTTTTTTATATCCAATAATAATTCCTTAATATTCTTTGTAGTAAAACTAGTAGGATTTATTTTAGGAATTTTTATAGCGTAGAAAATTCCTTTCTTTTCCCCTTTTAAAATATAACTTAAACCACCCTCAGAAATGAAATCAACGATCTTATAGCCATTAATTTCCTGACCTTTCCACATTGTTGGTTTCCATTCACTACAAGCTTGTCTATAACCATCTTTACATGCTCTCATTAGCAATTCAGCTCTTTTATCTAGATAAAACTGTGAAAGTAAATAGTAGTATTTAGCTGGTAAATCTGAGTTACTTATCTTTTCAAGCTCACTCTTTTTCATTTTACTAATAGTTTGCACAAAAAGAAATTCTTCGTCAGCCTTAGCAAAACATTCAACAAATCTCACCAAGTTTTTGCATTTTAGATAATCTTGAGACTTTTTTGAATATCTTATTATGGTTTTGCAATTAGTCTCTTTACAAATACTCCATCTCAATCTGAATATGAGATATACTATTGCTCCGAAAATTCCAGCATCAATTTCATAAAAATAATGAAATTTGTGAATTGAAATATAAACGGCTATGAAGATTAAGATAATAATTGAAGGGACTTTAAATGCTTCAACTAAAGCCTTTTTATAATCACGGTAAATTAAAAGGAGAGCTAAGTATCCGACAAGGCTGAAGAGAAAAGAAAACGGTAAAAGTAAGAGATCATAGATGGAAAAAAGGGAGAGTATAACGCCTAGTGAGAAAACTACTATCCCAAATTTTCTAATTAACTCCCTAATCACGATATTGATTAGATTAGAGTACTTAAATATTCTACTAATGGATCTAATTCTTTTATATCAACGTTATACGGATTTAAGAGAATTTTCTTATCGAATGGAATAGTGATAATTAGAGTATCTCTAAAGTATTTTCTTATGTTTTCAAAATTAATTTGATAAGATGCAGTGACTTCATTTACAATTATTGCCAAAGGATTAAACAATCTTGTAGATTTGAAACCTAGATTTTTCTGTATAAGATCAGAAAGAAAATCATTTATAGGTAACATAAGTCTCATTGTATAATCTATTATCTCGTCAGGAGGGGCCAAAATAGGTATGGCCTTATAAGAGTACTCATTAAACGCATTTATCCATGCTATTAAGTTTTTTTCAAAACATTCATCAGAGAAAAGAGGAGGGTTATCTACTATTATTACATCGTAATCTTTATATTTCCTATATTCTTCAACAATTTTACCAATATCTAAAGAGAGAAAATTCCTTGAACACCCTAGGTTTACAAGAGGTATATTATCAATATCTTTTTTATAATCCCCATTAGGGAATTCGTCTTTAATATTAAAATAATTTGAAAGAGTTCTAGATAATGACCTATCTATGATAACTACGTTTCTATTTTTTGATAATTTTTTAGCTAATTGAAAAGCTATAAATGATTTCCCGATACCTCCTTTTAAACTTATTATATTAATTCCAAGCATTATTATTATATTTCTCTTTTTTAGACTTTTAAATCTTAGTCGTAACATATAGATTCCTTTTCTTCACATTATTCGTCTTTTTTCGCTGTTTTTATGTCGAGATTAAAGACAATAGAATTAGGAACTATTAAGTTACTTTTTTAGGTATGTCTCTATATAAGAAACTTATCACTCCTAGTGAGAGAGAAAATAAAGAGTAAACTAAGACAGAAATTAAGGCAGAAATTAAATCAGTTGATATTGAAGGAAGTAAATCAATTGCTTGAACTATGATACTAAATGGTGAATTAGAAACTATTATAAAAGGTAGCTGTGTAGCACCCCATGAAGGCAAATACTCAGCTATTATCACATATTGTGCTGAATGCGTTAATATATCAATAAACTCTAGTACATCGGAAACTAATATAGAACCAATAAGCAAAGAACTTGAGATTATGAATGATAGGCTACTTCTCCTTAACATTTCTCCTATCATAAAAGCTATATTGAAAAATACTAATGAAGAGAAAAGTACAGAAGCAATTATTTCTGGCAAAATTCCAATTTCATCTTGATTGCCAAATAACAAATAGGACATAACTACTGAGAGGATAACCATAATACCATAAATGGAGGATAATAATATAAATGAGCCTAACCATTTCTCCATTATAAATCTAAATCTAGTTATAGCTTTAGTAAGGAAGAAATCTATTGTGCCTTGTTCATACTCTTCTGACATCGAACCAGACGATATAGATATTGCTAAAAAATGAAGAAGAAGACTTTGAGGTAAAAGAGTCCCTAATGCCCACATATAAGGATAAAGAGGCGTGAGTAAGACTCTAACTCTCTCTGATGGGACAAAAGCTACAGCAAGATAAACAGCTATTTCAAAGAATAAAGAAATAGCAATAAGTACAATAACTTTCTTTCTCGAAAAAGCCCTTCTCCACTCATAAAGCATTATTTCCAACACTATTTATCGCCCTAGCATAAGCTTCCTCTAAATTTAAATCCAAATAAAAACCTTTAACGCTAATGTTAGATTGAATTAAAGACTTAAGTAACTCTTCCCTTTTATCCTCTGAAAGAGATACAACAACTCTTGAATTTTCTCTATAAACTCTCTTTACATATTCTAATGAACTAACTAGATTAAGAACCTTTTCGACTTCATTAGTCTCAATAATTACATTTATCCCGAGAAATTCTCTAACTAGTTGCTCAACACTACCCTCAAAAACTATTTTACCCTTATAGATCATATAAACCCTATCAGAGAGCTTTTTAACATCCTCTAACTCATGTGACGTCATTAAAATTGAAGAACCGTTTTTCTTTAACTTATTAAACATCTCTCTAACCTTTACACTAAATATTGGATCTATACCTATATTGGGCTCATCAAGTATCATAACTTCTGGATTTCCTAATAATGCTTCAGCAATAGCTATTCTTTGAGTCATTCCTTTACTATATTTAGCAATTTGCCTATCTGCAAATTCGGCCATCCCAACAATGTCTAGCAACTCATCTACATCATCTTTTTTAGCTCCCTTTAATTTAGCTGATAACATCAATACCTCCCTTCCAGTCATAAAGGGAGGTAAATTTGGTAACTCTTGCACGTATCCAAGATTTTTAAAGATGCTCTTATCCTTAAAGGGATCTTTACCCATTATTCTCACTTCTCCCTTGTCCGGTTTTATCAAAGTTAAAATACTTCTTATTAATGTAGTTTTTCCTGCACCATTAGGACCAATTAATGATACAAACTCACCCTTCCTAACTCCTAATGAAACATTAGATAAAACTTCCCTTTTACTATATTTCTTTACCAGCCCAAATACATCAATCATTAATTTATCTTCGTAATAAGAATAAAAAAACCTTATAATTTCCAAACGAGAAAGAGACTTTATGACTAGAATTGTTTGGATGATAGGAGGAGCACAAGGACTTGGTGTAGATACCTCAGCAAATATCTTTGGTAACGCTGTAGCAAAAGCTGGATATTATCTTTTTGGAAATAGAGAATATTACTCTAATATAAAGGGGAGACATAGTTATTTTGAAGTAGTAATTAGTGAGAAACCCATAAGAAGTTTATCATCTTATGTAAATATTTTAGCTAGTTTTGACGCTGAAACCGTCTTCCAACATTTCACAGAGACAAAGGAATATTTAATCTATAACGTTGAGTACGAAAATACTACTGTCGACTTAGTTAAATCAATGGAACCAGAAATGGCAGAGCAAGTAAAAGAAGCGTTAAGTAAAGAGAGACTGGGATTTACTATAAAAGATGTACTAGAATACCTAAAGAGAAGAGGAGTTAAAGTAATTGGATTTAATTATACAGAATTGATAAAGAAGATCGCAGATACTTTCAAAGTTCCTATGTCTGTAGTTGAAAGAGCTAAAAATATGATAGCTGTAGGAGCTTCTTATGGTCTACTCGGACTAAAATTCGACTATTTAAAAGACGCAATTTCTTCGACATTTAAGAACGAACTCTTCATTAAATTTAACACTATGGCGGCCGAATTAGGATATAATTCCGTTCCAAACGTGTATAAATTACAGGAATATAAAATAGAAAAGCAAAGAATTCAAGTAGACGGAAATACAATTTCAGCAATGGGAAAATTAGCCGGAGGATTAAGATTCCAGTCATATTATCCAATAACTCCAGCCTCAGATGAAAGTGTATATATTGAGGCTAATCAAAACCTAGATATGATAGTTGAGGGAAACGAATTAAGGAAGGGAGGAGTAGTTGTAGTTCAGGCAGAAGATGAATTAGCTGCAATAAATATGGCTGTTGGTGCAGCCTTAACTGGAGTTAGATCTGCAACAGCAACTTCTGGACCTGGATTCTCTTTAATGTCTGAAGGAATAAGTTGGGCAGGGATGAATGAGGTTCCAGTTGTAATTACTTATTATATGCGTGGAGCCCCAGCAACTGGATTACCAACAAGATCTGGTCAAGCAGATTTAAAGTTTGCCCTTAATGTTGGTCATGGAGAGTTTCCAAGAATCGTTATTGCCTCTGGTGATCACGTAGAAATCTTTTGGGATGCAATTTGGGCTTTGAATTTAGCTGAGAAATATCAAACACCAGTTATCCACATAATAGAAAAGACTTTAGCCAATGCATATTCAGTGTTTGAAGAAGAATTAATAACTAATAGACCTTACGTAATTGAAAGAGGAAAAATAGTAAAACCAACAAGTGATTACTTTAATCGATTCGAAGTAACTGAAGATGGTATATCTCCTAGGGTATTCCTTGGCCAAGCTAGTATCTTCTATACTGGAGATGAGCACAACGAAGAAGGGCATATAACAGAAAATAGTATAAACAGAATGAAGATGTATGAAAAGAGAAATAAGAAGTTAGAAACTGCAGATAAAGAAATTCCAGAGGAACAAAGAGTTAATATTGTAGGTGATGCTGATATTGTCCTATTAACGTGGGGTTCACCAAAGGGTGCAATTTTAGATGCAATGGAAGAATTGAGTAAGGACGGTATTAAAACAATGATGGTTCAAGTTAAGATGTTCAATCCTTATCCCAAAAATCTCATGAAAAAGATTCTTTCGGGGAAGAGTAAAATAATAGCAGTTGAAAATAATTATAATGCACAAGGAGCTGAAGTTTTAGCGGAAAAAACTGGGATATTCGCAACAAATTATATATTAAAATGGACCGGAAGACCTATAACTAGGGAAGAAGTAATTGAAGGTATAAAGAAGATTTTAGAAAGAGATGAGAAAAGGGTAGTATTGTATGGTGGAGCGTAAACCCGTATTTGTAGATTGGTGTCCAGGCTGTGGAGACTTTGGAATACTGAGAGCTGAAGAGATGGCAATAAGAGAACTTGGAATTAATCCAAAATCTGTTGTAATAGTATCTGGAATTGGTTGCTCCGGAAAAATACCACATTTCATGAACTTACCTATATCTGGAGTCCATACTCTACACGGAAGATCAATAGCATTTGCTACTGGAATTAAACTATCTAATCCATCATTAGAGGTGATAGTTAACGTTGGAGATGGAGACGGTTTAGGAATTGGTATGGGGCACTTTGTACATTTAGGAAGAAGAAACATTGATATTGCGGTACTAGTACATAATAACGGTGTTTACGGATTAACTAAAGGACAAGCTTCACCAACACTACATAGAGGTGAGAAAACAAAGTCCTTACCAAAACCAAATATAATGGATGCTGTAAATCCCCTAGCTGTAGCTTTAGCTGCAGGCTATACTTTTGTTGCTAGAGGATACGCATATGACGTTATGCATTTAAAGGAACTAATCAAAAAGGCAATTCTTCATAAAGGTAGCGCATTAGTAGATATTCTTCAACCTTGTCCTACATATAACGATATTAATACAAAAGAATGGTATGATAAAAGGGTTTATAAACTAGATAATGTGCCAGGTTGGGATCCAGTAGTAAGAAAAGAAGAGGAGGCTCAGAAAAAATTCGAACAAGCCATAATGAAGTCTTATGAATGGGGAGAAAAAATACCTATTGGAATATTTTACCAAAATGAATTAGTACCAACATTTGAAGATAGACTTACATCAAATATACCAAATTACAGAGAGTACTATCCAGCTAAACAGCAAATAGAAATTAACGGTATTAGTACTACCAAAATTGATGAACTTATTAAAGCCAAAAGAATTTAGTTACCAATTAAAACAAATTTTTTAGTTTTTCTGTCTTCTATAACTCTTCCTTCCTCCGCTAACTCGTATAATGCTTTTCTTATCTTCTCATCGCTAGCTAAATTAGTTAATACTGAATGTATCTCCTTTACATCCATAGGTTTTTCCTTAAGTAGATCTACAATAACTTTTTTAAGCTCGTCTTCCTCTGGTGCTATGACTACAGTGACTTCATCATCGTCATAAACTACCTCTAAGTTCTCTTCAATCTCTTTCCTCTTCTTATTTAGAGTTGCACTCATATCCATCCACTATATAATATGGAATCCTAAAATATAAACTTTTGTTAATCTAGTTTGAAGTGTTTAAACTTGAAAGTTTGAATATTATAATTTTAATAAAAGGGAGTAAATAATAAACGAGTAACATAAAAAAATTAAAAGTTTAAAAGTTTTGAGATAGCTAATTAAAAATCTTTAGCTTAGTGGTCTTCTCATAATCCTAAAGACGTCCCTTTATGTACAATTCCTTATCAGTTTAGGAGTAATAGAAACGATATAAGGATTTATTCTGAGCTTGATTATTAATTAATTCCTTATCAGACAATTTTTATTTAACATAAATAAGCTAGTATACTACGTTACCATACTTAATAGGATGAACATTATTGATCAGATTTTGGGTTTGCATTCTCATGCAATTTTGCCGAATTGCTAGTTCTTAAACTACACTAAATTTATAAAGCATTTACAGTTAATCCCTTCTACCTAATTAGCAAGCTAACTAATATTAGCCAAGGACTATAATACTCTATACTAACTATTCATCTCAAAGAGCTCTGAATTGACCTTTAATGCATAATTATATGATATGAAATAATTAGGAATCTGACTTCATCCCCGCCCTGAAGGCGAGGGTTCCCCTCATCGGTTCGGGACTACATCCCTCATTTGAGGGGCAGACGAGAGGGTCAGAGACCCCCTCCTGTTAAGATTCATAATTCCAATAACATCCCTATCATTCTCATAACCACAAATACACTTAAACCAACGATAAGAAACCTCAACCATCTTCTTTCCACACTTAGGACAAGAGACAGAAGAATAGTGAGGATTAACATACACAACCAACAAGCCGTGTTTCTTAGCCTGCCATTCAATCCAATACTGAACACGACGGTATTGCATCAAATACAGTTTATCCCTAAACTCAGATGGTAATTTATTAACATGTTTAATCAAATTCTTGAGGTTCTCTAACTTAATAACATTAGCACCAAAATCCTCTGCAACCTCAACAACCCACTTCCCAACCTTCCTAGCAAAGTCCTCCATGATTCGCTTAGCCTTAGAGTAGAAGTACTTAATCCTTACAAGAATTCCCTTATTCACCCTCCACCTCCTTGAGTACTTTCTCTGCAGAGCTTCAGCTAAAGACTTCCAATGATGAACCTCATGAAGGCGTGTGAAAATCCTAACATAACGAGTATCATCCTTACCAACAACAATCTCATTCATGTTAATATCAACAGCAACACTACCCCTAGGTTGAATTTTTACTTTCTTTTTCTCAAAAACTACTTTAAGAAACGCTTTATCACCCTTGATTACCAACCTTGCCTCCTTCATCTTCCAGTCCATGTAGTCCTTAATGTTTCTAGGATAACCAAGGATTGGGAGCTCACCGACACCAGCAATCCTAGCCACCATCTTGTTAAAATCTATGTTATAACTTGCTTTTGGTGTTAACCATACAGTTGGCTTATACACTCTAGGAAACCTACCCCTCCTTGGGTTATTATACCAACCCTTGTATACTGAGAGTGCATCCCTATAACAGTCCTCAGCAACCTTTGATGGTAGATTGTATTCCCCTCTTAACTTATCATATAACTCCTCATGGACTCTTCCTAACACACCCTTCTCTTCCGGATTTTTCACATTTTCTTTCAACCAAAACAACGAATAACGTAGTGCCTTAACGTAGTTATTCACAAGGGCTAGGAGGGGTTCAGATAGGGCGATCTTCATCGAAACAGTAGCTCTGATCGCTTTAACCCTCCTAGCCATTAGGAGAAAATTAAAAGAGCTAATATTTAAACTTTATAAGGGGCTATCCATCCCCGCCTTAAAAGGCGAGGCTTTCCGCCCCCTTAACCTATATAGGTTTTATTAGCCGGGGAGAATAATACTCCTCGGCTGGGGAAACATGGTCGACCCCTTAACTGAAGCAAAGTCTTCGTATGGGGGCGTGACAAACCCCTACCATCGGACTGAACATTGTGGAAAAATCCACGCATATAGGTAAAGAGGTAGGGGTATTAGGAATAGATGTATCAAAAGATTATCTAATTACAAGTAGGGGGAGGGAAAGAAAATACAAGAACAACTTGAAGGGTTACGAGGAAATCCTCGAAATGAAGCCTTGCCTAATAGTTCTAGAACCTACGGGAGTATACGCAATAAGGCCTAGCCAGTACTTCAAGGAGAAGGGTGTAAAAGTACTACAAGTGAGCCCAAACGTGTTATCAAGAGAAAAGGAGTTTAGGGGGAAGAAAACAGATTTTTATGATGCTGAAAAATTAGAAAACATGGTTGACAAGGCAAAGGAGTATGAATACAACCCCTTGAGGGAACTGGTAACACTTTACCTCTTCCTCAAGGATATAGAAGTAAAGTACAAGAACAGGCTGAAGAGGACATTATTCTTAGTAAGTGATAATGACAAGATAAGTAAGGAAAGGTTGGAAAAACTCGCAAATGGAGATTTTGCGCAAGAAGAACTATACCAACTAGAATACACACCAATAGTACTTGAGGAAATTAGAGTATTGGCAAAAACACTCTTGGAAACAGAAGAGAGGTTGAAAGAAGTTAAGAAAATGATTGAGGAGCAAGTTCCCGAGAACCACGTTTTGTTAACGATCCCGGGGATTGGGAGGCTTGCAGCTGGTATAATTATTGGTGTTGTTGGTGATGTTAAGCGTTTTCCTAAGCCAGAATCTTTTGTGGCTTATTGTGGTTTAGATCCCGTTGTGGAGAGGAGTGGTAAGGCTGTAATAAGTAGGGGGATTTCGAAGAGGGGTAATAAGTACTTGCGTAGCTTATTCTACTTTTTGGCTGAGATGAATTATTCTAGGAATCCAACATTGTTGAAGTTTTATGAGTCTCATAAGGATAGGTTGCAAGGTAAGAAGTTGTATACTGCTTTGGCAAGGAAATTAGCTAGGATTGTATGGAGTGTTTGGTATAATAATAAGCCTTATGAGCCAAAGTGATTAAAGGTCCCTTCCCCTTAATCGCCACGTGGGTCTAGAGGGCCCACGTGGCAATCTTAGCTAGTACTATGCTTGAAGTATGACCGAAAGATTTATTACTGAACGCCCCCATTTTTGTAATTCTTATCACATCTTCTAAGAGTTTAATTAAATTATGAGTCCTCTCATAAGTACCGGTCCTCTAATATAAAATGAATTTTAAAGTAAGCTGTAACGCTTGTTCTAAATGAAACATAGCTAAATTATACTCACCTTCATCTAAATTCCTTTCAGCTTCCTTTAAAAAGCTTAGCGAGTTCTTCCTTAAAAACGACATAGATAGTAATTTGGTATTAAGCTAAAAACAGTTTCTAAAGCATATTCTATCATTTACAGTTAGCCCCAGTATTTTACACAAGCTTTATCTTTTAATCCGCGTGGCGTTAATAGTGGTTTAAGAAAATTATCTTATTTAAAATTATTAAAGCTCACTTCTCAGTATTTCAAATAGCCTCGTCTTAACAATATTAGATTCAACACTTATAATCTCCTTATTTAGGCTCATTTCATGAAACCCATAAACATGAAGAAACCACGCACTTTTCCATGCTTTCCAAATCCCTGGAAATATCTTATCTAACTCTTCTGCAGCTTTAAATAACAATTCGGCCTTCCATCTTTTCTTTTTCAAGAACTCTAAATAGCATAAAGTATTTTTTCTCTTTACTTAGATATTTTATTGCTTCTTCTGCAGCCTTATAATACTTTTCCGAAGCTTGAACAAGATCACCCCTAGAAAGCAACTCATCAGCTTCTTTTAGCCAATTGATTATAAAGCTCTCGATCGGCAATTTCGATCAGTTTCTTAATATCCTCCCTTAAATGCGTTATTAAATCTTTACTAAGATTTACTGTATCTAATGCTACAGCGCTCTTCCAAGCTTCTAAGACAAAATCTCCATATTTCTTTGATAGCTCATATACAGCTGAATTTATTGTCTTTAGATCCCATTTCTCGACCTTAATTGAATTCACATATGTAAGATATTTTATTGCTTCTTCTGCAGCCTTATAATACTTTTCCGAAGCTTGAACAAGATCACCCCTAGAAAGCAACTCATCAGCTTCCTCAAAGTAAACATCATGAGCTAAACGAATTTTTTCCAACATTATGGTATACTTATACTCCATAAGATAATAAATTTATGAGCCCAATGGATAAAGTATATTAATTTATAAAAAAATTAAATTTCTTGAACAATAAGATCTTCTTGCGAAGAAACTTCTAATGGCTTTCCTTTCGTCTCCGGTACTGCAATTAACGTTAAGACGGCCGCAACGAATGCAACAGAACTTAGGAATGCTACGGCAAAAGATTCTCCATAGGTATTAAATAAAGCTGGAAAGACGAAAGCTGTTAGTGCTGCTCCTATTCTACCAGAAGCTACTGTTAAAGACTGAACAAGTCCTCTAACCTTAGTGGGTGCTAGTTCCACACCTAGCATACCAGAAGCACTTACTGAACCAGGTCCTGCTTGTGAAAACAAATTCTGTAAACCATATAGTATTAGTGCTGTGGTAGCCGGTATACTCGATTTTAATAAAGAGAAGAGAAGTAAAGAGATAGCCATTCCGAAGAAACCAAATGTCTGCATAGGTTTTCTTCCAATTCTATCTAAGGTTAACAATGCAATTATCCCACCAGGTAGCGTAAAACCGAACTCTATAACGAACTGAAAGATAGCACTATTATTTATTCCAATACTTTTTGCAATATCAGTTGGACCAAATAGAATACCAGAGTATGCTACAATATCAAATAAGAACCAAAGTAAGCATGCTGCCAAGAATGTTTTCCAAAATTTACTGAAATATGAAGAGAAACTGTTAATATCTTTTAATTCTTTATTTACATGAATATCAGTATTAGCTAATGTCCTTACAACTTCTCTAAATTTTTCAACGTCACCCTTAATCCTAGCTAAATACCTTGGTGTTTCCGGAATTTTTCTTCTTAAGTAAATTACAGAGGCCGATGGTATAGCACCAGTTACCAAAACTACTCTCCAAATAATATTTGTGGGTACGCTAAGAGCTTCCAATCCTAGAGCTATTGCCGCTGCAGTAGTTGCACCAAATCCCCACATTAAACCAAAACCGAAAGCAAGTAACTTCCCCCTATCTTTAGCGTTTGAATACTCTGCCATTATCATAGGAGATAATACATAATCCGCACCAACACCTAAACCCAAAAGTCCTCTAACTATCACTAATTCTAAGGGAGTTGAAACAAACGCTTGTAATAATGCACCAATAGAAAGAAGGGCAACGTCTATTCCGTAAAATGTTTTCCTACCTCTATTAGAGAGTATTCCGAAAATTATTGCTCCCACTGCTGCACCTATTAATGCTGATCCCGATACTAGACTTTGCCATAGAGTGTAATCTGGTGATTTGCTTGTTATGCCAAATGATGAGAGAACCATTGCTAAGACTATGCCGATTGATGAGAGATCATATCCGTCAGTAAAAACTCCCATACCTGTAGTTAGTAGTGACTTTATATGCCATACATCGAAGTTTCTTTGATCCAGGGGTTTGAAAATATCTGATAACTTCATTTCACTTTAGAGTCCCGCTAACATTCTTATAAAGATTATGTATTTATTTCATGTATAACTATAGTTATATAATTAGTCTATATAGATATAAATAGAATAAAAGGAGAAACTATATATATTATGAGTAAAAATGTATCACATGGGCTATAAAATAGAAGACCTAATCAATGAAAATGGAAATATAAAAAGAATTCCTAAAGGATTTTCAGCTATAGAAATAAGAGGTCCAAACAGAGTCATCTTATTTAATAAAAATTTAAGTATATTACTTGTAAAAGTATACAAAAATATCTTCGCTTCAAGGATAGCAACAAAAAGAGGTGTACAATATAAGTTTCTAACTGCTAATGATGAGATAATTAGTTATGGTAAAGTTATATCAGAAAAGGAGAATATAATTGCAACTGCATTAGATAAAGTTATAGTGGAAATTGGAGAAAAAATTGATACAGAGAAATCAAAAGAAATATTATTTTACCTTTATTTGATAAGAGGATGTTTAAAAGGAGATAAATCATCTTGTAATGAACTTCACGAGCAAATCTACTTTGAAACATTAGGTTGAAATCCTAACCTAGCGTTACCTTTGTTTAAATATTCGTAGACTAGAGCTACAAAATCTGTATCGGGATTTTTTGATTTTAATGTTATGTATCTTAAGGTTTCTATTTCAAGTGCACTAACACCATAAATTAGTAAGAAAAGCCCAGAAGGTTTATGAAGTAAAGAAATAATATTACCTCTATGAATTTGTAGAAGCAGAACATTCCCTTCAGTCATTTCTAAAGTCTGAAAATCTGATAAGGTAAGCTTTGTTATCTTATCACTCCATAAACTCTTGAGTAACTTGACCTCATTCTCATCTCCTTCTTCTAGTTCTACGAACCTTTCTATTATGTCGTTCACGTATAAACTTTTTACTTTACGTTTATAAATATATATGTTGCTCGTAGGAATTACTTCTGAGGGGGAGTTAGGAGAAAACATAGCCAAATTTTTTGATAAAGTCATAGTTATAACTTCTCCTCAAAAAGTTCTTGAAGAGAGACCAGATGTTGTTATTCACACATTTGAAATACCTTACTTGGAGGCAAACAATAATAGGCCTTTAGCTTGGAATATAAATACTTGGTATGCAATAAATATAGGTAGAGCAGCAAATAAAGTGAAAGCTGTTAACGTTTACTTATCTACCTTTATGATATTTGATGGAAAGAAAGGATATTACTCAGAAACTTCCACACCAAATCCGATAAATTATTATGGGCTAACAAAACTCGTAGGAGAATCTGGGATAATGAGTCTTGGTAATTATCTCGTAATTAGACTAGGCTTACTTTACTCAATGCAATATAAAGGACTACTTTTCCCCTTTATAAAGGGTATATTAAGGGGTAAGAGAACAATTAAATGTAATTCAAATTTTTATGTTTCACCTATATCAATAAATGAGGCAAGTGAAATAATTTCCTTAATGGTAAAGAAAGAATTGAGGGGTGTGGTAAACCTAGGTGGTAAGAGAAAGAGTTTATATGAAGTATGTAAAGATTTAGGTGAAATGTTTGAGGTAGAAGTTATACCAACTGAAGGTAAATATTATGATTTCTCATTAGATACGTGGCTATTGAATAGTCTTGGTTTTTCTGTCAGAAGTTAAGAAGAATTTATAGCCCTTAGTCATCATTAACCTATCCATTTCTGACACAAAATTCTGCATGTAAAAATCGATATAAGGAAAATTCGTCGTAACTGCCTCATATCTCATTAAACTAACAATCTTTGATAGTCTCTGGACTTTATCCTCTATGTTCTCTTCTTCATAAAAGAACCTAGTTATTTCCCTACCTAAAGATCTGCTAATTTCTGCTTTTCGTACATAGACTAATCTAAGAAGTAAGAATAAAGACTTACTAACACGTTTGAGTAAATCATTAGCGTCATCTGCATTCTCTATCTCGTAGACTGTTGCAAAATATAATTTTTCTAGCTTTTCGATATTCATAAGTTCTACTCTCATTCCAAACTTAAATATTTTTGCCAGAAAAGTTATAATGTGGAAGACTTCTTAAGCAGAGTGCTATACTTTGCTGAAAAGGGATATCCTCTGCCAGTTGCATACAAAAAAGCTAAGGAGGTGAGCAGAAGTGTAAAAGATTCTTACGAACTAGCTAGAAGGCTCATACTCTCTTATTATTCTCTATCAGGGAAAAGTTACAGGAAAAAAGTAAGAGAATTTTTACAAAAAGGGGTACGCATAGTCCTACCAGAGTGGTTTGAAAGGGAACTAGATGGTATTTATGATATAGAGAAATTAAAGGACTCTTTTCTTGATAGAGTAATTTGGATAAGGGTAAATACGTTAAAAGCTGATGAGGACAAAGTGATAAAGAGTTTAGAAAATGAGGGTATAATATTAGAAAAAGATAAAGATATTCCATATGCATATAAAGTGGTAAAAGGAGATATACGAAGTACTACTGAATTTAAAGAATTTAAAGTTATTATACAGGATAAAGCGAGTATGGCGGTAATTGAAGCTCTAAAACCTGAAAAAGGAGAGTTAATATTTGATATGGCTTCGGCTCCCGGAATAAAAGCGTCTCTGATTATGGCTTTGACTGATAATCAGAGCGAGTTAGTCGTATCTGATGTAGATAGGGAAAGATTACACAAAGAGATTAAATTTCTTCATGACGTAGGAGTTAATATGGATAAAGTTCACATCATTCATCAAGATTCTACATCTAGCAGTGTAATTAAGGCTGATAAAGTACTCTTAGATGCTCCTTGTAGCTCTACTGGAATGATAAGTAATGAGCCTACAGTTTTACTTAAGTTAACAAAACAAAGAGTAAATGAATTATCAGAATTGCAAAAGAATCTACTTAACAAAGCCCTTTCCATTTCGTCTTATGTAATCTATGCTACTTGTTCACTTTTACCTCAAGAAGGAGAATATATTGTAAAGGAATTTAACGCGAAACCTCCACTTAGCTTTGCCTCTTCCAATTCTTTGGGAAATAGATTTATTCCCTATCTTCATCAAAGCGAAGGTTTCTTCATATCGAAAGTCTCTGGATAATTTTTAAAAGCTTCCCTTAAGCCTTTCCTTATTCGTCTAGTTTTTAAATCAAATATCATGTTTTATCACATTCTACTGTAATACTTTATAAATTAGAGGGCTAATAGAACATACTGAGGTAGTTATATGATTTAAAAAATTTTAATTAAAAATATTTTATGATGTTAGAAATTGTTGAAATTAGCATTATAGTTCTATTATTCTCTACTGATTAGTTTTAATTTGTTCAATATGATTTCCTATACATCGTTAAGCACTCAGATTAGGTACATTTAAGTTTTGATTGAAAAGAAAAGACTTTTATGAAAAATTATATCCATGCTACAATAGTATCTACTTTAGCATGGGCTGGAAATATTTACGATTTGTTATTATTAACATTTGTCTATTCGTTCTTCGAAAAAGTTTATGGTCTTAATTATTTTGACTTCTCAATTCTTTTCGCTTTAGGTCTTATTGGTAGAGCTATTGGCGGGACATATTTTGGAAGATTAGCAGATAAAATTGGAAGGAAACCAATTTTAGCCATTGGGACAGCTGGTTATTCTGTCTTTCAGATTATACTAGCTTTTTCACCAAATTCTCTAATTCTCTTTGTAGCAAGATTTCTGCAAGGAATTTTCATGGGTGCTCAATGGACTGCTGGAACTGTATTAGCTTATGAGAACGCTCCAGTTAATTTAAGAGGCATTGTAACTGGGATTGTACAAGCTGGTTATGGAATAGGTTATGCCTTAACTGGGTTAACATACATTATCCTAGGAAATGAACCAAGATTATTCTTAATCACTGGTGCTTTACCCTTAATCTTACTACCTTACATAAAAATTATTAACGAAACTAAATTTTCTTCATTTACCTTTAAGCCCAGATATAACGATTACTTGAGTCTCTTGATCAAAGCTACTGCTGGCATGAGTGGTATGTTCCTTGCCTATTTTTCAGTATTCGGAAATTATACTTTAGTTGCTGAAAAATATTTGAATATGAATAGCATAACTTTGGGATTACTGATAACATTAAGTAACTTAGGACTAGCGGCATCTTTCATTTTATTTGGAAGACTTGCTGATAAAGTAGATAAAAGAAAGTTAATTTATATTGGTGTATCTGGATTACTAGTATCTTTACCGCTAGCTGTACCAATTTTTATTAAATCTATAATAATATCTGAGATTGGAATTTTGATTTATGCATTTTCCACAGGTTTTTGGCCTTTAATGCCATTATTACTAGCTGAAGCAGTTCCTACTGAAGTCAGAGGAATGCTATCTGGATTATCTTATAATATTGGCGGATTTGTAGGAGGGATAGGTAATATAATTCTAGGAATTATAGAAATAGAACTAGGATTAAGAGCTCTTATAGATACAATTAACTTTTTTGGATTTTTTGCTTTAGCATTAGTATTAGTTAGCGTAATAACGTGGCCAAAGAGCAAATCTCCTGCAATTATGTATTCAGACTAGGCTTACAAATATTTTTATTTTTTTAAACAAACCTTATCTTATGGAATATTTCAGGCTAGGTAATTTAGTAAGTATAATTGCTGGTTTCTTAATTTTGGCTGTGCTTTTACAAATTGCAATATTAGGTATTAAATCAATATTTTATCTATCTATATTAGTCCAATTTTGGACAATATGGATACTATCAATTCCAGCATTTTATTTTTACTATAAATCATCTATCCAAAAGAAATACTTTATGGATTATTTTGCACCGCTAGCAATAGCTATAACCTTTATAGGGATTGTTTTGGCTTCCTATCATATTTTCCTAGGAGTTGAGCTTATAGTCCTAGGATACATATTTGAACCTATTGCAGGGATTTCAATTTACCTAACAGTTAAACAGTTCGTTCTAGCCTCAAATTTATTCTTCTGGGGAGCTGTAGTTTACACATTAGGTCTTCCTTTTTATCTATATAATATCTCTGAAGTAGCCATTTTAGGTGACGTAGTAAAACTTATAGGCTTATTAATGCTCTCTCAAAAGATAAAAGAAGGGAAAATTTTGTAATTTTCAAAAGAATATATATGTATGCTTTATAACATAAATGCATGTAATTTTTTAGATTTAAACAATAGCAATTTAAATTTATGAAAAGTAAATATTAGCATATGAGAATTGAAAAACCGTTACTGATGTCATTACTCACATTTTTCTCTTCGCTTGATATTTTGACAACTTATGTTGGAATTAGCAAAGGTTTGACCGAAGATAATGTATTCCTTTCATCCTTCGGAAGCGAAATGTTTATTGTAATGACTATTCTGAAAATTAGTGTTATAGCATTATCTTATATTCTTCTTAAAAAAGGATATGTATTACCAGTAATCATCGTAATGGCTATGATGGCTTTTGCAGTAATAAATAACTTTACATTACTTTTCTAACTCACTTAGCATTTATTTAGGAAAATCGTATATTTTTACGTTACGTTAAAAGTATTTACGAAATATTGTCTTACTAACTGAAAATTTATTTATAATAAGTGATAAGACTAACAACTTTAAATTTAAAAATATTTATTAGCTCTGAGTAAATATTATAAGTTTTTATTGTAAGGAAAAATTCTTAAACTACTATTCACTTAATTTCAACTCTCTTTGATTTCCCTTCCCATCTTGGCAAAGTATTTGGAGAGACGAACTGTATCTCTGGAGTAGCAAAAGCCACACCCTGAATTTCTGCAGCTAGTTTCCTTCTTAATTCTTCTGAAGGTTTATCTGTTTCAACCAAGATTTCAAACTTTGCAGGTTCTCTTGTAATTATTATTTTATACTCTTTAATCTCCGGATAATGCATAATAACTTCATTGATAGCGGTAGGATAAATCTTAACCCCCTTATAGAATATAACATCATCAACTCTTCCTTTAATTATTGAGATTGTTGGATAAGGTATATCGTCTTCGCTCTCCTCAAGTTTTGTCATATCCCTAGTCCTGTAGCGAATTAATGGCATACCTTCTCTAGTCAGATGTGTAATAACCAATTCTCCTTCTTCTCCTTCACCTACTCTTTCTCCAGTCTCTGGATCTATTATCTCCACATAAAAATGATCCGTCCATATATGCATTTTAGTATGTTCATCTTCTGGGCATTCTTGTGCAACACCTGGGCCAATAGCTTCAGTTAACCCATAAATCTCCCTTGCTCCTCCTCCTCTAACTTTTAAACCTAGTTCTTTCTCTATTCTACTTAGCATTTCACTAGTCATGGCTTCAGCTCCCGGTATAGCTAGTCTTAAGTCTAAGTCCTTTTCAGGGTCTATTCCCGCTTCTCTAATTTTTTCAGCAATATAAAGCTCGTAAGAAGGCGTTCCAGTAATTACTGTTGCCTTAAACTCTTTAAGTGTTTTAACTAATGCCTCAGTTCTCCCGGTACTCCATGGAATAACTTTAGCCCCTATCTTCTGAGTACCAATATGCAATCCTAAGCCACCAGTGAATAGTCCATATCCATATACATTAGCAACTATATCATCCTTAGTAACGCCCGCAGTTCTTAAAGACCTAGCGACTAAATTTGCCCATAATTCAATATCGCTCTTTGTATAAGCACCCACTGTAGGAACGCCAGTGGTACCACTTGTCATATGCCATCCTACAATTTCACTTAAGGGAACTGTTAAGAAATCACCACCATAAGGATATGCATATTTTCTTAAATCATCTTTAGTCGTAAAAGGTAACTTTACTAAATCGTCTGGAGTTTTAATATCATCAACTGTTAGACCTTTCTCTTTTATTACTTTGCGATAAAATGGACTATTTTCTAATACTCTTTTTATCATCCTTCTAAATCTAAATTGTTGTACTACTTTTATTTCATCTTTTGTTAATGCTTTTGGATCTGTCTCATCGTATAAGATCATTTTATCACCTCACAAATAACCCTTTGGCCGTCTGTTGTTAATCTGACTTTTTTACCAACTTTTGCTTCACCTTTAACCCAACACATTAGATTTGCACCATCAGAATTTCTTGCAATCCCTACAGTATAATCACTATAATTCTCAAATCCTTGAGGTTTCTGCTTAACAATACTATAAGTCATAAGTATACCCTCATTACTAAGTTTAACCCACTCCATATCTGAGGACATACATTTCTCACAATCTTTCCTTGGAGGATAATACAAAGTATTACACTTCTTGCACTTTGTAGTATAAATTTCACCTTTCTTTAGTCCTTCCCAGAATTTTTCATACAGTTTGTCTGGAACAGAGTATTTGAAGAGGAGGGGTATTCCATCCATTTATATCACCTATTAAATATCATGACGTAAGCGTAATGACCCGTACCACCAACATTATGAGTTAAAGCAACATATCTTTTGAAAGAATGTTGTACCGGTCCAGCTTCCTCCCTCAATTGTTTTGTAACTTCATAAATCATGGATAAACCAGTTGCACCTAAAGGATGGCCTTTAGCTTTTAAACCACCGAATAGATTTACAGCTACTTTACCGTCTTTTTCAGTTTGTCCTTCCCTTAACAATTCAGCTCCCTTACCCTTTTCAACAAAACCCAAATCCTCATAAGCCATAATCTCAGCAATTGAGAAACAATCATGAACAGTTGCATATTCAATATCTAACGGAGAGATCTTAGCCATTTTATAAGCTTTAGCTGCAGCATCTCTTGCAGCTTCTAAACCTACCCATTCGCCTCTAGCAGCAATATATGAAGTATCACTACTATAACCAATTCCTTTTACCCATATGGGAGTATCAATTTTTAGTTCTCTTACCTTTTCCTCTGACGCAAAGATAACTGTAGCGGAACCATCACTAATTGGAGAAGAATCTAACAATTTTATTGGCCAAGATATAACTCTAGATTTTAATACATCTTCTACTGTAATTTTATTTCTGAAATGTGCTTTCTCATTTAACGAAGCATATTTATGGGCTTTTACTGATGCTAATGCCATATCTTCTTCTGTAGTTCCAAATAAAGCCATATGCCTAGTTGCATATAAAGCATAATATGTGGGAAATGTAGTACCATACATATGAAATTCCCAATAATAATTTCCTCCTCGTCCTCCAATTGCTAATGAGGTTGAAGTATCGACTTCTGTCATTTTATCTACTCCAATAGCCATTACTATATCAGCTAAACCGGATGCAATCAAATTAATTGCAGTAAAAGCTGCAGAACTTCCGGTAGCACAAGCTGCTTCAACTCTTATTGGACTTTTGCCAATTAACCCACAATATTCAGAAACTGGAGGAGCGGGATAGATTTCTGTCCCTCTGTATGCTGTGCTCCCAATTACTGTTATATCAATATCTTTTTGAGCTAAATTAGCGTCCTCCAAAGCCTCTTTGACCGATTCCCAAGCTAATTCCTTTATAGTTACATCGTCCCTTTTTCCAAACTTGGAATTCCCTACCCCAATAACGGCTACTTTCCTATTCACATCAATATAAATTGTTTAAAAGACTTATATATCTTACTCTAATATAATGATATTGAATTAAATGTTATCATTTGTCCAATATTGCTTAAACAAAGAATATATATGTAAAATGTAAGAAAAATAAAAATTGTCTGATTTTTATCCGTAAGAGTTTTATAATTCTTTTTGATTAAATGATTTGTGGCAAACGAGATTTTGGTTGAGGATAGGGGGAGCATCTCTGTAATAACTCTAAATAGACCAGATAAATTAAATGCGATGAATCTTGATTTGAGAAATCAACTAATAAAGGCTTTAAGGGATTTTAATAGGGATCCTAAGAAGAGAGTTGCTGTAATTACCGGAAGTGGAAGATCATTTTCAGTGGGAGCAGATATTTCAAGTATTTCAGAAGATTTAGCCGAAGATTTAAGAAATTCATTTCATCAGGTAATTAAGGAAATAAAGTTTTCGAACAAGATATTTATTTCTGCAGTAAGGGGTGTTGTTGCTGGGGCTGGCTTAAGTTTAGCATTAGCTACTGATATTAGGTTTGCTTCAAAGGATTCGAGATTCGTAATGGCTTTCCATAATATAGGTTTAGCCCCAGACAGTGGTTTAGCATTAATGATGTTAAGACTTGGGGGAGTTAAGTTTGAGAAATATATTTTAACTGGAGGTGAATTTAACACTGAAATTGCTAGGGAGCTTGGATTTGAAATTGTTGATGATCCCTTATCAGAGGCGTTAAAGAGGGCTGAGGAAATTTCTAATGGTCCTTTTAAGTCATTTTCTGCTAGTAAAAGGTTAATTAATAGAGTACTTTACCAAGATCTAGAAGAGTTCCTCGATTATGAAGCAGCGATGCAAGGGGCTTTAGGAAAAACACATGATTTTAAGGAGGGAATAAAAGCTTTCTTAGAAAAGAGAAAACCACAGTTTAAGGGTGAGTAAAGTGCCTAATACCGTAATATATGAGATTATGGATAATATTGCAATAGTTAGACTGAACAGACCAGATAAGTTAAACGCTTTAAATATGGAAATGGTATGGGATTTTGTTAATGTATTTAATGAGCTAGAGAATAATAAGAATGTTAAAGTAGTCATAATTACTGGAAATGGTAGAGCTTTTTGTGCTGGTGCTGATGTTAATGAAATGGCTAATATGAAAGTTGAGGATGTAGTGAGAGTTGGTCATGCTCCTATGTGGGAAAGATTAAGGACATTCAGAAAACCAGTTATTGCTGCACTTAACGGATTAACTGTAGGTGGAGGTTTAGAGTTAGCAATGGCATGTGATATTATAATTGCTGCTGAAAGTGCTATGTTGGGTCAACCTGAGATAAATCTTGGTATAATTCCCGGTGCTGGTGGTACTCAGAGATTAACTAGGACTGTAGGGAAATACAAGGGTATGGAAATGGTACTAACTGGAAGATTAATATCAGCATGGGAAGCTTACAGAAGGGGTCTGGTCATTAAGGTTGTTCCTGATGAGGCTTTACTTGATGAGGCAATTAGGTTAGCAAAAGAGATTGCTACTAAATCTCTATTTGCAGTAGAATTAGGCAAGGAGGCTGTAAATAAGGCTTTAGATACCACTTTACAGCAAGGGTTGGATATTGAGAGAAGGAACTTTTATGTTGCTTTAATCAGCGAAGATGGTAAAGAAGGTATGAAGGCATTTATAGAGAAGAGAAAACCTAATTGGAAAACATAATATGAATAAGAGAAAATAATTTATACTTTTTTATTTTCGAATATACACGTATAAATATGAGTGTTAGAAGACTCCAAAAAATTAAGGGAGGAAGTTATATAATATCACTCCCTAGCGAGTGGGTTAGGAAAAACGGGTTAGATGTAAAAAGTGAACTTAAAGTTTATGAGATATATGATGGTTTAAAGATAAAACCAGAGAGAAAAATAAATAATGAAAGAGAAATTATTTTACGAGATCTTAACGAAACTCTCTATTTAATATCAGTCTATTATATGCAAGGAATAGAGAAGATAATTGTAAAGTCCGATAATGTAATGAGCCAAGAGGTTAAAAAAGCGTTAAGAGAACTTCAACTTACTCACGCTGGGTTAGAAATAGAGGATGAAACGTTTGATAAGATTGTATTCAAAGTTAATTTGCCAGTATCTACTGATCTTAATGGTTTGGTTTCATCTTTCGTAGACAAGATAAGGAAATTGTTATACGATCTAAGAGTACTAGAAAATTTTAATAAAGAGATTAAAGAAGATCTCATAACTCGTTGCGATATATTAATGAAAGATTATAGAGTAATTATAAGGAATATAGCAATAGGGGTTCAACTGGATGACTTATATAATTTCAGCTTACCCTTTAAGGATATAATTCTGTATGCCATATTTATGAGAGATCTAGGGCGTTTGATTTCGCATCTAAGAACATTTCTAATGTTGGCTGATGAAAAATCCATACCAAGTACCGAACTAATCGATACCCTTATTTCAATGTTTACAAGTGCTACATCAATGTTTATGACTGAGAACCTTTCGGATATTCAGCAAATAAGAAAAAATATGAAAATAATAGAAGAGAAATGCAATACAACAATAGAAGCTTGTAAGGAGTTTGTAAGAATGGCTTCATATTGCGTTGCCATTATGGATGACGCCGTACATAAGTCAGTGAGACTAATTTAAATTCATATATATGTTATGCGTGTTACATATAATTGAATCATTAAAATTTATATATTGATATTTCCAACATATATTTGATGAGCTCAAAATACTCCAACCTTAATTTTGAAGAAGAGCCTGATTACCCTCCAGAAAATGTATATCCTCCAAAATGGAATTTCGATAATGAGAAAGCGTGGCAACTTTATAGAAGAGCAAAAAGGGAACAATGGGATGAAGAAAGCATAGATTGGAAAGAGGTAAAAGATATTGCATCTGGTTTAGATAGAAAGCAAAAATTAGCAATAGCGTACTGGTGGGGGTTACTTTCAAATTTTGATAATGCTACACCAGTGTTTGCCTATGCTGTAATTAAAGCCTTTGAACAACACCTTGATACTGCTATAAGAGGAATTCTAACTACAATAACTTACGATGAAAATAGACATAATATTATGTGCGGTTTGGCAATAAATAATGTACTTCCAGGATTTCCGTTTGATTTTAAACCACAAGATGATTTAGAAAGGAAAGCAAAATTAAACGTTTTGTGGACTTGGTGGAATGGCTCTAGATATTGGAAGGCTTATCTTGAGGCATATAAAAAATATACATTTGATGTTCTATTTACTTCCTTCATGATGGGTGAAGCTGCTGCTACAACAGTATTTACCACAATGTCAAAAGGTGCTAAAATTAATGCCTTTAAAGAATTATTTAAGAATACTGCTGTAGATGAAACTAGGCATTATGCATTTACTCACATGATAATGTCTCAGAATGCAGAGAAAATGGATGATGAAAGGAAGAAGTTAGTAACTAAACAAATAAGGGCTGGCTTCGTCTTTCTATCCCTTATTACTTATATTCCTCCAAAAGATTTCTGGAAATTACCTCCATGGTTCATAGAGGTTCATCAGAAAATGGAAGATATAGCTAGAGATGCTGGATTTTATATACCAGAATTAAAGGAAAAAGAAGAAGCTTGGAGAAATGCTGTATTGAGAGTAGGGGCTTCTCTAAAACATTATGGTATAAGACTACCAGATATGCCAGAATTGGGTATTTCTGGAGATATAGTAGAAAACATAAAGGAAGATGATTTTATCCCAGTTTTTTAACCGGTGCACAAATTGAAAGTTGCAGTAATAGGAGCCGGAGTTATGGGTCATGGTATAGCAGAAGTTTTTTCTCTTTATGGCAACGAAGTGTATTTATACGATAAATATCCAGATGCACTGGAGAAAGGATTAAAAAACATTCTATGGTCTCTCAATAAATTAAAAGAAAAAGGAAAAATAACAGATACTGAAAGGGTCTTCTCAAGGATAAAACCAGTAAATGATTTATCTCAAATTTCAGATGCTGAGTTAGTAATAGAAGCAGTATCAGAAAATTTAGACTTGAAAAGCTCTGTTTTTAAACAAGTTAGTAAGATTGTAAGTAAGGATTCAATAATAGCAACCAACACCAGTAGTTTACCTATATCTGAATTGGCTCAAAGTGTTGAGAATCCTCATAGATTTTTAGGACTTCACTTCTTTAATCCCCCCGTCCTCATGAAGCTAGTAGAAGTAGTTAAAGGAGTTAAGACTGATGATTTAATTTTTTCTAAGGGGATTGAAATAATTAAAAGCATTGAAAAAGTCCCTATTCCAGTAAGAAAAGACGTCATAGGATTTGTAGTAAATAGGATTTTATTCAGAATTTTTACCTCTGCTTGTAAATTATTAAAAGAATATTCTGTGGAAGAAATAGACAGTTTAGCGAAATATATTTTAGAATTTCCTATGGGAATATTTGAGTTGCTCGATTACACTGGCATTGACACTAACTACCTAATTTCGAATGAGGTTAGAAAGAGAGGTTTTGATTTTACTTGCGAAATACTGAAAGAATTGTATGAAAAAGGTTATTATGGAGCAAAAGTTGGAAAAGGATTTTACGATTGGAGTAATTGAAGACCAGAAATTAAGAAAACTGATAGAATGCCAAAATCAGAAGACTTACTCAGAGACGCTGTAAATGAAGCTATTTGGTTAGTTAAAAATAATGTTTCTACAGAAGAAGAAATTGAATTAGCTACTAAATTAGGTTTAGGATGGAAAAAAGGAATATTTACTTATACTAGAGAATTACCAATAAAATAATAAATTACCTCTACAAAGTAAATATATGGCAAAAATTAAACCAATGACTATTGGAAATTTTTTAAGACTTGTTAAAGGACGAGGAGTGAAAAAACTACCATTAATTGCTGGACATAAACTATTGTATTCTTGTAATTTAAGATGCAGAATGTGCCCTTTTTGGAGAAGAAAAGATGAGAAATTATTGACATTAGAAGAAGAAGTCAAAATGATGAACGCATTACAGAGGGCTGGGGTACTCTTTATGGGTTTCGAAGGAGGAGAACCTTTATTGAGAAGAGATTTACCACAAATACTTGAAGAGTCTAGTAAAAGATTTTATACTTCATTAGTAACTAACGGTTGGCTATTGAAAGATAAGATAGATGAAATAAAAGACTACATAGACAATTTATTTGTCTCGATAGACGGGATAGGAGAAGTTCATGACAAATTGAGAGGAATTCCCGGATCATTTGAGAGGGCTGTTGAGGGAATAAAAGAAAGTGTAAAAAGAGGAATACCAACCTCAATTAGTTTTACCCTAACAAATGAGAACCTACACGAAATATTTAAAGTAATAGAATTAGCCGAAAAGCTTGAAGTGTCAGTAAGTATCCAGATTGCTTATGATTACTCTACAGCAGAGAAGTTATCACCTAAAAAAAGAGATGAAGTAAGACATGTAATTGAAGGAATTTTAGAGCTAAAAAGAAGAGGAAAGCCAATTATTGAAAGTGAGAAATATTTTGAAGCCATAATAAATAGCTGGTTTCATGAGATTCCGTGGATTTGTAAGCCTTGGTTGACAATAAATATTGATCCTCAAGGAAGAATAGTCTTACCTTGCTATGTACTAAATGAATATCAAGGAAGTGAAAAAGTATGGGAAGTTGATATAATTAAATTATGGAATGAATATGATTGGGGTAGATATTCCAATTGTAATAAGTGTGCTTTAGCTTGTTATTTAGAACCTTCGCTCTTTACGTGGAAAGATTATAGAATCGTTAGAGAAAGAATAATCGAACCAATGTTTAGTATAATCTTTGATTATATCTAATGAATTCAAATAAACCTTATTAATTCTATGAAATAATAAATACTGTGTTTCTATCTTCATTAAAGTATTACGAGAAATGGGCTATTTTAGGTGTCATTCTTGGAATTGTTGCTGGCCTCGCAGCAACTACTTTTTATTTATTACTCCACTTAGCTGAGGATTTATTTATATTTCATCTTATTGGCATGAGTTATCCTAGACCACTTGGTGAAGGAGGCTCATTAAACTTCACATTTTACCCTGGAAGATATTATTTAATACCACTATCAACTGCAATTGGTGGATTAATTTCTGGTTTAATAGTTTATACTTTTGCACCAGAGGCAGAAGGACACGGTACCGATGCGGCAATAAAAGCTTACCATTATTTGCAAGGTAAAGTAAGATGGGTTGTAATTCCGGTAAAAATAATTGCTTCAGCGATAACAATAGGTTCAGGTGGTAGCGCAGGTAGAGAGGGACCTACAGCACAATTTTCAGCTGGTGTGGGCTCTGTAATCGCAGATCTTTTGCATTTAAGTCCGCAAGATAGAAGAATTGCAGTTGCTGTTGGAATTGGGGCAGGGATAGGGACAATATTTAAAACTCCAATTGGTGGAGCAATCTTAGCTGCTGAAATTTTGTATAAAAGGGATTTCGAACCTGAGGTCTTATACCCAGCAATAATAGCTTCAGCTATAGGTTATACAATATTCGGAAGTATATTCGGTTTTACACCGGTTTTTGGATATTATACTGGAACTTATAACCCTTTAAGGCTTCCAATGTATGCAGTGTTAGGAGTTGTGGCTGGTTTATTAGCAATAATATATGTTAAGACTTTCTATGGGATACATTCATTTTTTAAGAAATTGAGAATTCCTAATTATATAAAACCGCTTATAGGTGGAGCATTAACCGGACTAATTGCACTTTTAGCCCCAGAAATACTTGCAACTGGTTATGGTTGGATAAATCTAGTAGAGTATGAAAGGTTTAACGCATTTTACTCTCCTCTTATACCCGTATTGATACTAATATTTCTATTACCTATTTTAAAAATAGTTGCTACTTCTTTTTCTGTAGGATCAGGAGGTAGTGGAGGTGTTTTTGCCCCAGGGTTATTTATTGGAGCATATATTGGAGCTTCAGTAGGTCTTTTATTTCATTATTTCTTTCCTAATATAGTACCCAACATAGCACCATTTGTTATAATAGGTATGATGGCATTTTTTGCAGCAGCGGGTAAAGTGCCAGTATCCGTTATTATTATGGTTACTGAAATGACATCAAGCCTTCAGCTATTACCCGGAGCTATGATAGCATCAGCATTGGCATATTTAGTTTCTGGAGACTATACAATATATGTCTCACAACTTCCAACTAGAAGAGATTCCCCTGCACATAAAGTGGAATATGAAATTCCCATTATGGAAAGCCTGCATGTAAAGGATTGTGAAATAAAAGATATTAGAGCTTTAATTACTGACAAAGTTAATCACGTAGTTGATCTAATGCTTAATCTTGGTTTTATGAGCCTTCCAGTAACTGACCAAAATAATAACTTTCTAGGAGTAGTTTACCTTAAAGACTTGGAGAGAGCAAAAGATACTGATGTTATAGGAAGTTACATAACCAAAGGATCCCCATATGTTCACCTAGACTCTACATTGGAACAAGCTCTAGAAGTAATGGCTAAAAATAAGGCAAGATGGGTAGCAGTAGTAGAAAAAGGAAAATTTAAAGGGATACTGACATACGATTCTATCGTAGAAGCATATGAAAGGGAATTAAAACAAATTAGAGAGGCAAATAAATAATAGTTTTATCTTACTCTATCCACAATAACTTGCAGTACAGAAATACCTCTAAAGTTGTATGCTTCTCTTACACTCTCTTCTACTTCATTAACATCTTCCACCAACCTATAATACCCACCAAAAACCTTAGCGGTTTCGCCAATATTATACCTCTTAAAGTCTGCTCCAGGAAAATACTGCTTTGCCTTTGCCAATCCTTCTGGAAAAACTTCTTCAACAGCTTCAGCACTAGCTAGCCAGCCACCATTATCATAAATTATTACCGTGACATTACCACCATATGTGGAAATTGCATAATAAAATGCCTCTGGCACTCCAAAAATAAATGCACCATCACCAACTGTAGCAATAACTTTCCTATTTGTTAACGAGACACCGAAAGAAGCACCTAAAGCCCAGCCTAAATGACCAAATGAAGGATCAGCGAAGTATTGCCCAAAATCAAGCTTTGTATATCTAGGATTAAATGGATACTCATTAAGTATAACATCATCTTTCCCAATTACCTTACCAATAACGTAACTTAAATATCTAGGATGAATTGACCTCCTTTTCCTCAATTGTTCTATTTCCTCTTCCTTTTTCTTTTCTTGTTGAAGCCTCAGCTCTTTTACTTTTTCCTTCCACTCCTTTTTCTCCTTAACATCTAGTTGGTCAAAGAATTCTGAAACGGTAGATTGGATACACAAGTCGCAAGGAAAACCATAAAATGGGATATAAGAGTAAGATGGATCTACATCAACCTTTATAATTTTGCCATCAAATTTAGTTTTCTTTGGAATATAAGGTACCTCGGCCTCTACTACAATAGCTAAATCAACAGTTGATAAATCAATCCTATCTAATCCCATTTCACCAGAATAATTTACAACCTCTCCTATGTAATTTAAAACTGGTATCCCTACTTTATCAGCAAACGTTTTTATGCTATCAAACCACTCTTTCCTTCTACCACCCCTCCAAGTAATTATAATTGGTCTTTCACTCTCCTCGATCATTTTCTTAGCCTTTACTAGATCTTCTCTTTTCATTCCTGGCTCAAAAGTTGAAACTCTAACTTTTCTGTACTCGCTTTTCTCTATACTCACCTCTCTAGGAATCACAATATATACTGGTCCCTTAGGCTCACTAAATGCAATCTGATAAGCCCTAGCTATAACCTCTGGTATTTGCTCAGTCCTCCTTATTTCAAAATCATATTTAACCCATTGCCTAACAATTTCTCCTTGATCCCTAGCCTCTTGAGTCCAATGTATTCTCAAATTCCTACTTGCTGGACTACCAGTTTCAGTATAAGGACTTCTGCCAGCAATAACTATTAGGGGTATTCTAGATGTGAAAGCATTAATTATCATTCCTAAAGCATTTGTAGTACCCGGAATTGTATGAACTGCAACAACCCCTATTTTTCCAGATAGAGAATAGCCTATAGCTGCAGCAGTAGCTGTTATTTCATGTGGTACTATTACGAAATCTGGCAATGAAGGATCCCTTACTTTTTCTTCAATAAATGCTGCATAATCTGTTCCAGATACCATAAAGATTTTATCTACACCTAAATCTTGTAGACTTTTTAAAATGAGTCTTGCACCGCTATCCATTTGTTTCAATCCTCTTGATACTTAATAAATATAATGGAATAGAGAGAAAGCCTAAAATAGAAATTAATGCCCAAAGATATAATGGAGAAAATAGGAAGAATGACATTAAATAACTTGCATACGAAGAACCAACTAATCTTCCTATTGCGGTAACCATTCCATAAATTCCAATTTCTCTTCCTCTTTGCTCATCTTTCGTGAATGAAGAAGCAATTGCTTGAGAGAGGGGAGAAACTATCATTTCTGCAATCGTAATAAAAATAACATCTATTATTGCGAACAAAAAGTTAGTTATGAATCCAACTACAAAATAAGAAATTGAATATATAAGCATTCCTAGAATAATATGTCTAATTTTCAGATGTCTACCTATAAAATCTTGCAAAAATACAATTAGTACACCATTTACCATAAAGAGTAAACCCACATCTTCAACGGAGAGCTTAACTACTTCAGTATAAAACGTTAAAAGTGAAAAACCCAATTGACTCATTAACATAAAGGTTAAAAATGTGGGAATGAGGAACTTAATAAATTCCCGATGGACGGTAAACAATAACTTTCTTCCTCCTCTAAAATCTGGTAAAGAATTTACAAAAATTAACGGAGTAAGTAAAATAAAAGAGGATATGAGTAGTAACATTCTGAAACCTTCATATTGAAATATAATTGAACCTAAAAGAGGACCGAATGCCCAACCCGCATTTATTCCTACCCTTACTCTACTGAAAGATACAACTAGCTTTTTGAATTCACCTTTGTTAATATCACCAACTAACGTAGTATTTGCAACGTTATAAACATTATTTGAGAAAGACTGAAGAAGTAAGAATATCACTACTAAAAGGGGATGAAAGAAGAAGTAAGAAAGAAAAAGGAACAGAGAAGACGAAATTATTGACATCATCATAGTCTTTAATCTACCTATAAAGTCAACTACGTAACCCCCCACCACATAAGATAAGACACTAACTAAAGCTTGAAGAGCATAATAAATTGCAATAAAAGATAATGGTATTCTAAAGACTGTGAAAAGTGCATAACCAGTAAATGGCCAAATTAAAGATCCACCAAAAGCTCTAAATGCACCAATAATAGCTAGTTTATTTACATTATTCACGCCATTACTTATGATTAGAATTTTTTATACCTAACTATCAATTAATTTTAAAACTTTGTTAATACTTCATTGAGTATTTCCCTTGGAGTAGGATCTCTTCCTAATTTAACTCGTAACTTGTTAACTATTTCATCCATAAATTCTTTAACTTTCTTACCAGCAATGCAAAAATCTGGTACTTTAAAATCGGGTATACCATCCTTATATCTTTCCATTATATCTTTCTGCTCATCCTCTGTAGCAAAAGGATAAGACATACATGCGTAAGGCTTAAATTCATGTATTTTACACTTCCAGCTATCTTGGAAAGGACAAGGTCTAGAAAGTGTATAAAAACCGTTATGTTTTCTTAAGTTTTTTAGTTCATCTTTACTTAGCCTTGCTTTTAATTCTTTATAGTCAAAGTGATAAACTGGGACTGGAAGACCAATTTTACAACATTTTCCTCCACATTCCTCACAGTATTTTCCTAAATTAAGAAAATTATTCATTATTACTTGATATAATATAGAATACATAGCAAACTTAGATATAGGAGCATTAAACTTCTCTAAAAAATCGAAAAGTGCCTCTAAACTCTTAATATCTCCTCTTAGTGCATTTTTAGTTAACATATGAATCTGATCAGCATTCACTTGCTTACTTACTCGCTCAATATTAAAATGTTATCTCACGTTAATCAAAATTAAAAGAGGTAAAAGAGATACTATAATAACTAAATACCATAAATACTCTAGAGAAAGATATGGTAATAATAATTCTAACATTCCTAGACCTATTTGAATAGAATTAACTTCAGCTAAAGCTAATGAAGAATTTTCACTCCTAACTTCTTTTACTACAAAAGCATAAATTATTGAGATAGCCATTTCATTAAATATGCCCATTATAACGAGACCTATTAGAAAATAGTTATAAAGGAAAACTACTGGAATAACTCCTAGAACGCTTGAAATGATAATTCTTAACTTATCGTTCTTTATAAAGGAAAAAGTAAAGGTAAAAACTCCTCCGATAACGGATGATAGTAGCAAAAGAGAAGATAAGGAACCCGTAATTATGGAAGATTCGCCAAGCACATAATATGAAAAAGTAGGGAAATATTCGCTTACCACATAATAAGAACCCCAAACACCGACAGTTGAAAGAGCTACGAGAAATACATTCCTATTTTTCAACACTTTAAACTCAGGTTTAACGTTTTGATATGAAATAACATAATTTATAACACCAGCGATAATAGTTAAAGACCCTAAAAGCAAAGAAGCATAAGTAAAACCCACTAATGAATCAATAAATCCCCAGTTAAGCCCTAATATTCCTCCTACAGAAAACATCGCATTATAGAATCCCATCACTAAAATAGTTCTACCCTCATTAATTAACGCTAAAGTGCCCCCAGCTGAAGAAAAGAAAAATGAAGCACCGAAACCTGTTAAAGCGTAAAGGAAGAGTACTTCTCCAATATCTTTACTTAAACCTATTAAACTATCACTTATTCCCATAATAATAAGACCTAGTGTGTAAGTGTTTTTCATTCCCAGTCTAGTAGAAATTAACCCAGCCGGTATTTGCATTATTGCAGCAGTTACAAAAAAGGATAGAGGAATAAGATTTGCAAAATATTTAGGGGCTGAGAATTCACTGAGCAGGTAAGGAATATAAGGAGAAAGGAAGAACCAACTAGCACCATAAATTACTCTTGCAAATAGAATCGGATAACCTCTCACATAAGACTTAATGTTATAACGTTTAAAAAATCATCTAAATAAGTCTGTTATTTTTCTCAAACTCCTCACTCATTCTTTGCACTTCAAGCGATGAAAGAATATCCAAAACTTTTCTCATATAAACTTTAACGAAGTAGTAAATTTTGTATGATCTAAACTCATCTTCATTATATGTTATCACTCTTAAATATTCCTCAGGTTCGTAATATTTTACCGAATACTCAATACCATCAACATTTATTGAATTAGGAGGAACCTTTTTAGAGACAATAAGAAGAGTGTTTTCCCTTATTCCAGCTAACATAACATACCATTTGTCAATTTTATCTAAAGCTTTAAGCACAATTTCCTTTTCATCCATAAATATCACTTTCTTAAGTAGAATTAAAATATTTAATTATAAAAAAGTTGTTTATTATACATTACTGACTCAAATAATAAAGGTTAATTAGAAGAAATTATAATCTACAAAATTTTATTAGTATTTCTTCTAAGCGTTGTTTATGATTAGTATACTGTATGACGAAATAGTCTCATGTAGCAGATGTGAAAGGCTAATAGAATATAGAAAAAATTTCAAAATACCGCCTAGATTTAAAGATTGGAATTATTGGAACAAACCAGTACCAGGTTTTGGAGATGAAAAGGCAAAAATACTCATAGTAGGTTTGGCTCCAGCACTTCACGGTGGTAATAGGACAGGAAGAGTGTTTACCGGTGATGAATCTGGAAAATGGGTTATTAAAGGACTTTATGCCTTAGGTTTATCAAATAAAGAGGAGGGAAAAACAAGAGAGGATGGACTAGAAGTTAAAGAAGTTTATTTGACAAACACTGTAAAATGTGCTCCTCCGAAAAATAAGCCAACAAGGGAGGAAATCTCAAATTGTTCTAGGTTTTTAATAGAAGAAATTAAATCACTTAGAATAAAAGTAATTTTAGCCCTTGGTAGAATAGCTTTTGATACTATTCTTTCGCTTTATGGAATAAAAAGTAAGTTTTATCATGGAGTCGTTATAAAATTACCAGACGACAAAATTCTAATAGGGTCTTATCACCCTAGTGCTCAGAACACGAAAACTGGTAGATTAAAATGGGAGGATTGGATAAAAATACTTAAATTAGCTTATGAAATTGCTAATAATCCTCAATATTAACTTGCTTATGTCTTACAAAAGTACCTCTTCTTAGATCAGCTAAAGCCTCAAGGATTTGGTCTTCTGTATTCATCACTATAGGACCATACCATGCTACGGGCTCTTCTAATGGTTTTCCAGACAGAATTATAAATCTAGCCTTACCTTTTACTACTATTTCATCACCCTCTCTGTTAAATATAACTAGATTCCCCTTATCAATTTCTGGAACATTAGGAGAAAATTTAGCTTTACCATCAACTACAAATGCCAGTACTGTATATCCATTCTTAACGTTTAAATGAAACTCTCCATCTAAATTAACATCAAGGTATAACGGATCGACATCACTTTTAACTCTTATAGGTCCTTCAATTCCTTTGTATTCCCCCACAAGTATACTGACTTCACCAAAGTCGAATCTCTCCTTGGGAAGTGACTTTATATTCCTATATGTAGGTTCTGTCATCTTTTTGTAAGAAGGAAGATTTATCCAAAGTTGTAAACCTTTCACTGATAAAGGATTTTGATTATACTTAGCGATTTCTACGCCTTCTAATGGCTTTGGCATTTCTTGGTGAAAAATACCACTACCAGCAGTCATCCATTGAACTTGTCCAGGATATATAACTCCTTTATTTCCTTCACTATCTTCATGTTCTACTTTACCTTCATATAGTAACGTAACAGTTTCAATACCTCTATGAGGATGCCACGGAAAACCTACTATATAATCCTCTGGATTAGCTGAACCAAAGAAGTCTAAGAGGAGAAAAGGATCCGTTAGTTGAACAGTTGTCGGACCGCCAAATACTCTATATAATTTTACACCAGCACCGTCAACCGTTCTTTTGCCTTCTAATATACCATATATTCCTCTTATCATAATGTCAAGTTGGTTTTCGTCTAATAAAAATATTGTTCAACTTAGTTATGATTATATTAACGCAATACTCTAATTCCAAATAATCATGACCATGATTATATGATAAAAAAGGAAAAAGAAAAATAGTATAATCAAAAAATAAGTTAACTTTATTAGTTGTGATTACAATTTCATCTAGCTTACTTCTTCTGTGAGCCGCCTTGTTGCTGTTGTTGACCTTGACCCTCTTTCTTCTTCTTCGCCATATTAGGTCTAAAATATGATATCTAAAACCAGTTATTAAGCAATACTAAAATAAAACTTGTTAAATATTTATGTAAAAATGCATGTTGATATTCAAACATTAACTTAATATCTCTTCATAATCATATTATGCTATTTTTAATATATCATAGGATATGTATGAAAATTGTTTAGTTAGGTTCTTCTTTTGTCGTTTGGTGTTACCATATATTTTCGTAAATATTACCTTTTCTCTTATCTGAGATTGAATTTTTATTAAATCTATACTGGTTTTTTCAAGACCTTCTCCCATTTTCCCTTAAAATAGACTAATTTACCCTCCTTAGCAACTACTTTTCCATCTTTTATAACGTAAAGAGGAGGAGACATAAATCTCAAAAGATCAATTACATCATCTTCAGCCATAATAAGTAAATTAGCCCTATTGCCAATGTTGATGCCATAATCTTTAAGAGACCAAACCTTAGCACCATTATATGTTATTAAGTTGATAGAAGAGATAATCTCGTCTGGGGATAACATTTGGTCTAAATGAATAGCCATAAAGAGGACATGTAACATATTGCCACTACCTAAAGGATACCAAGGATCCATGATACAGTCATGGCCCAAAGCGACATTTATACCATAACTTAACATCTCTTTAATAGGTGCCATACCTCTCCTTTTAGGATAATTATCAAACCTTCCTTGAAGAGAAACATTAACTAAAGGATTAGGAATTACATGAATACCAGCCCTAGCAACAATTGGTAGAATCCTATATCGATAAGCTGGATCCCACGAATGCATAGCTGTAACATGCCCAGCTGAGACTTTACCCTCATAATTATACTCCAACGTATACTTAGCTAAAACTTCTAAAAATCTCGAATTAGGATCATCAGTCTCGTCAATATGACCATCAACTATTTTGCCATACTCTTTTGCTAACTTAATTGCAAATTTTATAGATCTAACTCCGTCTTCTCTTGTAATCTCGTTATGAGGAATTAAACCAACATTATCTGCACCTAGCTGAATAGCCTTACGTAATAGCTCGTCATTACCTTTATCAGTATAAATACCATCTTGTGGAAATGCAGTAATTTGAATATCAGCAATCTCCTTTACTTCCTCTCTAACTTTCAAAAGTGAGTGAAGAAGAGTTAAGGACTTTTCAGTAATATCAACATGTGTTCTTATCCACAAAGTACCTTGTGCAACCATTAGTTTCACAGCTGTAACAGCCCTTTTTATCACATCCTCTTCTGTCAGTTTACCTTTAACATCTTTCCAAATCTTTATACCTTCCCATAAAGTTCCGCTCTTATTAAGTACTGGAAGAAATACACTATCTAGATGAAAATGCATATTAAAATAAGGAGGAATTACCAAGTGATTCTCAGCATCAATAATTTCCTCGTCATGCTCTTTGCAGTTAAAACAGCTAATTATTCCATCTTCAATGTAAATGTTAACTATTCTACCATCTAAAAGCCTTGCATTTTTGATAAGCATATAAGGAAATATGACTAATTCTTTTTAATCCTAATTATCCATAAACCTTCTTCGTCTTTTTCTTTTTCTACGTTATAACCCTTAAAAAGATAAGAAATATCTGACTTTGAAATAACAATGACCTCGTCCTCATATTGCAATTTTTTCAATACTTTTCTCACTTTGTCTTTAGCTTCACTCAAATCTTCTAATGACAACGTTATTATCCGTTTCACACACTAACCTATATAATTGGGTTTAAATTCTTTTTGCAATGTATTGCCCTTCAACTTTTTAGTAAATTAATAAGGTAATATTAAAAACTTTTAAAAAATTTCATTTCCTTGAATAGTTAAATTAATACATAATTGATTGAATAGGAATTGAGTCAATTACTCCGTTAACCCCAACTAAAATTACTGAATTTAATGTAACTAGTATATTACCTGGACCTGGCATTACTGGAGTTAAAATCTTCTTTATCAACTTTCCTTCAATAGAAAGTACAAAAAGTATACCTTGCTGATTCTGTATTAAAACTCTTCCTTTAACTATGTCAACATTACTAGTAGTAAAACCAGTAGTAAAATTCCATAATACTTTACCATCTGTTAAGTTAACAGCATATAAAACCCCTACTGGCGAATCATGAAAAACAATGCCATGATAAATTACTGGTGGTGGCGATTCAAGATTAGGAGGCAAGGGAGCTATACCCTCATTTAACCACCAAATGACTTTACCACTAAAGGCATTCATAGCGACTAATGCCTCCTCAATTGTATTATTTTGAAAATGAATAGCTAAGGAAGTTACAACAATACCGTTAGCATATGCTGGTGAAGAATCATCTAAACCGCCTAGACTAGAGAAGTTCTCAGAAAAATTATCATACCATAAGATCTTACCGTTTTCAGCACTTACAGCCCAGAAAATATAAGGGTGAGCAGAACCAAAATAAATTACATTATTAACAAGTAACGGAGAACTCATACTCACATAGGAACCTATATAATCACTCCATATTAATTTGCCATTTGTCAAATTTAATGCAAAAACCTCTCCGTTACCATTAGCCTCAATTATCATCCCTTTATAATATACTGGAGTTGGCATATCTTCTCCTAGTGTAGTATAATTCCATAAAACCTTACCGTTAGATGCATTTAAGGCTACTATCATATTAGTTCCAGTACCCCTTACAGTAGAATTAATAAACTGGTTATTACCTAAACCAACAACAAGAATGCCGTTAACAATAATAGGTTGGGTCATAATCTGGTTTGGAAATCTTTCGTTCCAGACAATTTCACCGTCAGTAATATTTATTGCATAAACGCAACCGATATTATATAGTAAACTCCTAGAAGACATGTTCATAGGCCCAGAAGTTGTAACAAAGAGTAAATTATTATATATAGAAGGAGGAACTATTATTGCACCAGAAACATTAATTAAAAAGTATCCAGTTGTGACGGGCAAAAAATAAATGTGTTGTGGATTACCCTCAAACATTATAGTATTACCGAAATATCCTTTAGTGTTCTCTGGTATTGATTGTATAATTTTAGGTATTGTAATGTTAGGAGTTGGGTTCATATTATTTACAAGAGTTGTTGTTATACTATGAATACCAATTGAAGGTTCCTTATGAATTTGGTGTAATACTACGAAAAATGAGGAAGATAAAATAAGCATTATCCCGATAACAACGGAAATTATCTGATATTTATTCATTATATGTTAGAAGGAGAGTAAGTTAATAAACTTTTTGAAAAAAGAGAAATATCTTGATATTTTATTGATTTTTGAAAGCTAGCCTAGTTAACCAATATATAGATTTTATAACACCAATAGTGTTGTTTAAGTTAATACTTGAAAACTCCATCGATTTTTTACCCTTGGTTTCCTTTAATTCATAAAATATTTGATCTATGGAGTCAAAGACTCTATCAATCATTATTTTCACAATCCTTTTAGCTACATTATTCTTTATCCCACTAGTCAATATAGGAATTAATTGCCTAGTAATTTTGAAATTATACTTCCAACTCATGTAGAGTAAATCCCAGTATTTCGAAGGTAATCTTTCCATGAACGGGAATGGATTATCCCTTATCCTTGTAGTAGCCATAGGAATTACTGGTAATGGAAATACCCAAGCTATGAATCCATGGTCAATTATCTTCTGAACTAGATCAACAGATTGTTGGACATCTTCGTCAGTTTCTTCTGGGTAACCAATTGTCATTGTATAACATGGGAAGATATAATTATCATTCATAATAGCAGTAGCATCAATTATGACATCAGCCCAATCTTTTGGAGTCCATGGAAAAGCCTTTGCCCTCATATATTTCTCCATAATCTTTACACTACCAGTCTCTAAACCAACTACTGGTGCTACAGCCCTATCAAAACTATACCTCGCAATCTCAGCCATTGCTTTAACAGTCTTAGGACTTTCCTTAACTGCTGGAGCAGAAATATGAGGCCACCATATTCCATCAACACCCATATTCATAACTTCAGTAAATAGCCTAACGATAGCATCATGATTAGTTCTAAGCTTTTGAGAACCATAAAGCATTACATCATCAGTAATAAACTCAACCCGATTCCATCCACCCTTCATATTAACCTCAACTTCTTTTTTAATTACATCAAGAGGCATAGATCTGAAAGTTTCTGGAGTTATAGAACAAAATTGACAACCTCTAGGACAACCTCTAGTTATTTGAACCTCTCCAAGTCTTGCTGGGTTAACTATTGGGGGTATTTGGTCAACCTTAGGATCCTTACCTCTAACAATTGTAGGTACCTCTTCACCATCCATTAGCTTCTTTACAACTTCTGGTAATGTGAGTTCTGCTTCACCGATAAAGACAGTATCTATCCACTCAGGCTTTTTATTAAGTAATTCCCAAGCTCCTGGCCCACCAACAATTACCTTAAAATTATATTTAGCCTTTAACTTTTTTACTTCTTCTCCAAGTTCTTCAAAGAACTTGGCAGTCCAAGTTGCACCTCCGCCAAAAAGCATAGAGAGTTTGAATGACACTGGGTTTAAACCAAACGGGTCATGAACAGTTAAACCTAAAACTTTAGTCTTCTCACTTACGGATTTTTCTAAATACTCTGGGGGAATTACTGCTACATTAAAACCATGAGAGAGTAGAGACGCTTCAACCTTTCTTAGGGCATAAGGTGCATATATAGCTTTACCGTCTTTATCAACTTTAATTGGAGGTGTAAAGAACCTATCCATAAAGAACCTGGGTACTAGTCTATATGGCATACAAGCTACATAACCTAATACACTAGAGCCTCCATAATCAGTAAACGAACCTCTATCTGCGGTTAAAATGACATCCCACTCTCTCTTCATCAAATATATATGTTTTGTTCGGATCCAAATAAACCTTTCTTTGAAAGAATTACTAAAAGTTCAAATTATCATGTTGGAAATATGCTGTTTAGTGTCATTTGTATCCTAATTTATAAAAAGAAATTTATGACAAAAAAGGAATAACAATAATAGGTATACATGACTGATAGAACTTTTAAATTTCTCTTAATTTCTAGAGTTGCAAGAAGTATAAGTTTAATCTACGTAAGTTTATCAATACCGTTGTACCTTTCACTTTTAGGTTTATCTCCAGTAACAATTGGGTTAATAGTTTTTGGAGTTGTAGGATTTTATGCCACATTATCTTTTGGACTTGGAATGCTTGGGGATAGAATAGGTTATAAAAAAAGCTTAATAATTGGTGATATACTTCCCCTTATTGGAACTGCATTATTAGCTATTGTAACTAGCGTAAAGCTAATCATACCTCTGCTGATTATTACTGGAATAGGTGGAGGTGCTTCTGGTGGATTAAGAGGAATGTGGAGCCCAGGAATCTCCGCATTGATTGCCTCTAATTGGAGAGATGAGAAAGAAAGGGTAAAAAGACTTGGATTAATCAGTTCTGCTGCCTCTGCTGCGAGTATTATAGGAAGTCTTTTAATATCTATAGAACAATTCTTACCTTTCTCATCCTTAGAAGATTATAGATTTATATTCGGTATTTCTTCTTTGCTCTTATTTATATCTGTTATTTCATTAGTTTTTGTAGAAGAAGCTCAAAGACCGAAAAAGACTACTAAGATAATGAAAAAATCTAGCTTTAATTATATTTTAAGGGTAATAGCATCTAATACAGTAACCGGTGCTGGGATAGGATTAGCAATACCGCTTCTACCACTATGGTTCAAGATAGCTTATCACGCAAATGATTTTGAAATAGGCTTAGTCTTCACACTCTCTTATGCATTAACTTCTATAGGTTCATTTTTAGCAACTAGAATAAAGTTTGATACACTCAAGATTGCGTCTATAACTAGAGTTTTAAACGGAGTACTTTTAATCGGAATTGCGTTCTCACCATGGTTTTATTTAGCTTCAGCACTTTATGCATTAAGGGGACTAAATGCTGGTATTGGAGCACCAAATAGGACAGCAATAAATGTTAGAGGCATATCGGAAGAGGATTATGGAACAGCTACAAGCCTTCAAGGAATATCAACTAGAATAGCACAATTAAGTAGTGGATTAAGTGGTTATCTTTTAGAAACATGGTTACCATTACCAGAATTAAGTGGTGGCATATTACAAGCAGTTGGTGGGTATATTTATTATAGATTATTAAAAGAAAGAAGGAAAGCCACGAGCAGTTAAAAATTTATTAAAATTAATTTTTATACAACGAAACTAGTTAATATACTATGTGCAGAGTTATTTATGGATATAAGGACTTAACAGACGAAATTAAACAGTATTACATACTAGATCCTATGGGATTTTCAAACTACAAAAAGAAGCTAGCATTTGACTTAAATTTCAAATTGCAAAGGGAAAACTCAGAAAAACTCAGAGATCTTTACTTCACCATTTTCGAATTATCCTCCATTATGAGAGAACTTAACTTTAGAATGATTAATCCCAATTACGCTTTACCATCTTTAGTTAATAGAATAAATACCTCATTACCTTTATCATGGAAGAACAACGAGATATCATTACGACAACCTATAAAGATTGAGACAAAAACCGATTTTAATGAAAATATAGAATCTAGCGTAACTATTGATCTTTTTCAGCTTACAGGAATTAAGAACTTTGAATTAAAAGCAAAACTAAAAATAGAAAATAAAAAATTGACAGCAATTCTTGATCTCTCTCTTAGAATAGAAAATAAGGGAGTTTCTAAGAACGTAAATGAAGAAGAGATTAATAAACTTCTTCAAGTAACAGCTAGGGAAGTAAACCAAAAGTCCTTGATTTCACAGTCACAGCTAGATGAAATAGGAGAAAACTTAATAGAAAGCATGATAGAACCTGTATTATTAAGAGAAAGGGAAGAGTTTGAGATAAAAACTGGAATAAAAGACTTTATTTATATACCGAGTAATAGAGCATTATTGCTTAATGCATCTGAATCGGCATTATCTGATGAGGAAATAGTTCAACTGTTTTCAGATAAATGCATCTTTGCAATACAAAGAGTGAAAGAAGGAATAAAGAATTTTAAACCACTATTTTCAACTGACGTTAAAAACGAAAATGGAGTATTATATTGGGGTAATGAAAGTATATACAAAGCTCCCCCTTCGGTAAAGTCTTTAGCTCTAATAGATGCAGAGCTCTCTACAATTAAAGGAAAATCTCTTATAGTGATAGAATATCCAGAGGAGTATTTAATAGAGGAAGAAATTGATAGGATTATACAATTAATGAAAAATCTAGATAGAGAGCATGAAGTTATTATAATAACTGGAAATAGAAAAATAAAGGAGTCTTGTGAAAAATGATTACTTGTACAACTGTACTAGATGATTTAAAAACGTTAGAAGAATTTTCTAAGGCTAGATACCTAATACTCTTAGATGAAAATACTAAAGAAATAATTTATAAAGAAGAAAATCCAGCCCTTTATTCAAGTGCAAAAAGACCAACCGTAGCTAAAGAATGCGTAAAGTTGAAAGCAGATAGAGTTATAGCACCGCATGGATCATTATGTTATCCCTCATACATAATACTAAAAAAAGCGAATATAAGAATTCTAATTTCGAATGTTCATGATAGTTTAGATTCACCAGAATTAAGGGAAGTTAGCATAAAAGAAATAATATATTCAAGTTTTCAAGCTATATTAGAAAGAATAAAAGGAGAAGGTTAATGTATCAGAACCGGAATTTATTTACCTAAATTAGAACCTATTTAGCTGTAAATTCGAAGTCAATAAATCGAACTACTCGTAACCTAAATTGGATAATAGTCCAATATAATTTCTACATTTAATTATTTAAGATAGCTATTACCTACTTCATAGATCAAAAAAAGAGTATATCAACTTTTAAAAAAGGGAAATATTTTTTAATAGTTTATAAAGCGAATAAACCAGTACAATATTCATAACAACAAACATCTCAACACCTACAAATGGAAGTATATCAGTACCCCATGATAAGAACTTAAAGTCCACATTAGAATACTGAGGATAACCTAAAACAAAGAATATGCTAAGTAAAGAATCTGCAAACATATAAATCCCTAGTGCACCTATCTTAAATGTTAGCGACATTTTCGGAATATAAGAACCTGCAAGTATACCACCTAAAATTAGTGTTACCTCTGATAAACCTCTATATAGTGGAAAAGATGCTCCTAATGCAAAAAATAATGGAATGTGCCAGAATCCGGCTGGAATAATACCAAGAATAAATGATATTATAGAACCTTTAAAGAATTTATAACCTATTAATACACCAGCAGCATATAATGCATAATGATCTAGCATATAAACTAATGGGTTATAATATTGTAAGGACTCGACATAAGGGTTAACAAAAGCCAAAATAAATACTGTAGGAACTACCAGGTCTTTCCAGTTTCTCATACCAGAATACTTTATCATAAAAAATATTTTGGGTTAGAGGATTTAAAAATTTACTTTTAAAATAAAAGCAGATTAAAAGAAAAAAAAAGATCAATTTATTTTAACTTTGTTACCTTATTATTCATATCACTTGTACTTACTTCTTTAGTAATTGAAGGTGTTCCAGAACTAGGTGGCTGAGTATTCATTGTTATTCCAGGGGATGCTGTAACACCAGTAGTTGGGGTCCAGAATATTGGGATTCCCACTCTAATCATTGTTAAAACAATTGGTAGTGCAATAAACACAAAACTCAATCCCATAATCATAGCACCATAAGTCATAACATCCATAAATGGTAAGAACTTAATCGGATATGCGTCCCATCTCCTTATTAACCCTAAATAGCCAGCATAACTCATTGTATAGCCAGTCAAGAGTGCACCAACAGTCCACATAGATAGACCTGCAAATAAGAACCCTCTACCTAAAGAAGAGAAGTCTAATTTAGCACCTACTTGATTTCTTAACATATCTAGGATTATTGCTACACTTCCAACTATAATTATTGTCCAAATCATTAAATGGAAATGTCCAACTACATAGTAAGTATTGTGAACAATTACATTAGTTATATTTATTGGAAGAATCAATGCTTGTAACCCAGCTAATATAAAACCTATGTATGCTATTAGGGCTGCAAAACCTACTGGATCCTTATAGTTATATCCAGTTGGACTATAAAATATTGTTAAAGCTAAATTCAATACTGTTAAACCAGATCCTGCGGCTAAGATTAGTGTAGTTGGTGTAATGAATGCTCTTATATACACTGGTAATGGGAATGTTTGTAGGTGATGAACCCAAGCTAACATACTAAAAGTAAACAGCAAAATTATGTTCCACCTAGCCCACCTTTCACTATATAATGGCCTTCCAGCATAATGCGGAATTAATGCATACAAACCGCCAAATACCGTAAATGGTACATAATAAACTACTGGATGACCAAAGAACCAGAATAAAACTACCCACGTTAATGGATTAACTGGAACATTAGCCCAGAAGTATAATGTATACCATAATTCTCCAGCAGCCAATGCTGGTTCTGTTAAGAAGATTAGAGCACCGGCAAACATCATAGCATAAGAGGCAAAGATTGGTATTTTACCCTCTTTTGGTCTTGTCTTTATAGCGTCAATAAACATAAACAATGACGCTAATATAGCAGCTACAGAATTTATGAATAGGAAGAAGTATGCCATTCCTATTAATGCATCTGTGTGATAGTTAAGCCATGATTGAGTTTGCAACGCTAAAGGAGGATACATATACCAACCAGTTATTGGACCTCCAGCAAAAGTTACTATAGGTGCTAAATTTAAAACCCAGAATAAGGCAGTAAGTGTTCTGAAATGAACTACAGACATTCCACTCTTATACAATGCATAAGCAAATATTCCTAGTGCTAGATCTTCAACAATTATATACATCGCAGACATTCCATGAAGAGTAACTAGAAAGTAATAAAGGGGAGAAATAGCATATCCAACGGCAGGATTCGTATGAGGATTTAATAAAATTGTCCTAAACCATAAAGCAGCAATTCCCATTACAATAAGCCATGATATTGCTCCAGAAATATATACTAAAGCCATACCTAAACTTGTTTTAGGATATAACTTCACCATCTTACATCACCCACAAATAACCATACATATAAGAATGACCAATACCACAATACTCTGCACAATGGAACGTGTAATTACCAGGAGTCATTGGAGCATAAAAGAAAGCATAACTGTTAACACCTGGTACAATATTCCAATTCTGTGGACCATGAGGTAGTCTAAGATAGAAGGCGTGCATTACATTATTACTATAAAGAACTAATAGTATTGGTTGTCCTGGCTCAACTTTAATAGCTGGAAAACCATTAACATAAGTTATAACTGTAGAGGTTACACTTATATTCTCCATGGTCCCGTTAGGCAAATAAATTATTTCAGTAGCATTCATAGGCTCCCAAGCCCATTGTACACCTAACATATAAATTACTATAGTTCCGTTAGGCAATGGTTTAGGAACACCACTTCCCAATGGTAAACCATATCTATAAGTTGCAGCAGAACCATTTATGATGCTAAAATAACTATAACCAGTAAAAGCAGCAACCAGAATCAACATTACTATAAACCATATTTTCTCCCAATCTCTTTTATGCTCACTCATCTTACTTCAAAATTTAAATACATATATTGGTTTAAAAGTTTTTCTTAGTATAAATGATATTGAATGATATTACTTTTAAATAATATAATTCATTTAACTAAAAATATAAAAAAAAGAAGCAAACTATACTCAGTTCAAAAAATATTTACTATCTTTTTCCTTATTAATAAGTAAAAGACTATACCAGCAATTATAGCTAGACCAGCAAGTAGAAAACCAAACGCATCTTCAAAAGGAATACTAGACGGAGGTGCGACAGTTGAAGCCATGATGAATAACATAACTGATCAACTAATTAAAATGAATAATAATTTATAAATTTTACTACTTTTTCTTCATAAATCTTATATTTTAATAAAAAACCAAACCAATATATATGAAAATAAAAACTTAATTGAGCTTTTGGTAAAAATAGATAAAAATAAATACTACTTTTTTAAAGTTGGGAATTGAGATAGCTATGAATAAGCTAGGAGTAGCATTACTAATTATAATTTTCGCTGGCACAGCAATCATGGCGGGATTTATCGCATATAATTTTGCTATGGTAACTTACCCATTACCTAAGTCACATGCAGCAATAATACTAACTACAACAACAACTACCACTTCTACTTCTACAACTACCACTTCAACAACTTCTACCACAACAACTTCGTCCTTACCTCCTGGTGCTATCGCCTTGCCTTATGATGCTAGTAATCATACTGTATTCTTATATTTAGCTGCCTTGTCTACTGGTAACGTTTTCAATTTTAATGGAACTTCTTTTGGAAAAATGCACGTCTACATACCAGCTGGTTGGACTGTAATAGTTTATTTCACCAATGAAGAAAGTGGTCTACCACACAACCTCTTGATAGTACAAAATGACACGGCAACACCAAATAGCTCAGATGTAGGAAACGATGGAAAAATACTACTATATGTAGGAACAACACCAAGCTCCTACACTGCAAATGGATTAATAAGCGGGCAATCAGCTAGTGGATCAATAACACTACAACCAGGATACTATTGGTTCTGCTGTGGAATAGCAGGACATGCAGTAGCGGGCATGTGGGGAGTAATAATAGTCTCATCTTCAATAACAGTACCATATGCAACAACATAAGAAATATATTCTTTTTTATTTATTAACTTAAAAATTAATAAAGTATATTCTTACACTGAGACAAGACTATTCTTAAACAGTCATCAGTTTTTGAAATTTATTTATAAAAATATCAGAATAATGTAAAAATCTTTTTTATGTTATGATTTACAGAAAAGACCTAGAAATATGAAAAACAAAAACATTAGTTTAGAAAACATTTACATGTGAGAGTTTTAAAGTCTTTGTATTAGTAGCCTAACAGCCCTTCTTCTATATACATATGTTTAACCTGAAGGCTTATTGTTTCTCTTTAAACTGTGACTGGGTATAATTTGATATGAGATAGATAGAATAAGGTAATCAGTGTAGGAAATATATGTTTCCAGTGAGGTTTCTCCTAAATCATGAAATAAGGATAGGTTCTGTTCTCATGCAATCATGAAATTCGAAAGTTATTTGTAATATTATGTTATTATTCTTTCATTAAGGCTTAAACTTAAAGAAGACGCAGGCTTTATAGAGTTTTATGAGTTCCCAATTTATAATACTCACTAATTGTTTGACAAGAAACTCCAAATTAGGATTTTTATGAGTAGGCACCTCATACCATGTCTTTAATAGACCTAAGTTTGCAACCTTAGGAGGGAGACTATGTAGACCATGGATAGTAATAAGCTTATAAGACTTTATATTTCCTCATAATAGATTAGTATCTAATTATCTCTATTTTAAAGTCCTATTAAGGTTACTAATAAGCGTATTATTTGATAAGTTATACTTTCTGAGATTTTAAAGGGCAAGATCTTGCCTATATATAGGTTATTTATCCTCAAATCTTCTTGAGTTAGCACCTTAAATTTAGGTTTATTTGAATAATCTTCATTAAGAGAAGTTATTTGGGTTTTGAAACTAGGCCAAAAAGTGCCATGTCTATATATCATTATTAAGTTAGAGATCATAATATATAAAAATAACACTTAAAAAACTAATTTTATCGATAAATTAGAAAATAGAAGATATAATTTACTTATAGGCAATAAAATAAAAAAGTCTTTTCAACTTTGAGTAGTGAAAATAGTAACTTACCTCTTTCAATTTATGTTGTTGCATATGGTACTGTTATTGAAGATGAGACTATTATTACTCCCCACATGCCCGCTACTGCATGTCCTGCTATTCCACAGCAGAACCAATAGTATCCTGGTTGTAGTGTTATTGATCCACTAGCTGATTGCCCGCTTATTAATCCATTTGCAGTGTAGGAGCTTGGTGTTGTTCCTACATATAGTAGTATTTTTCCATCGTTTCCTACATCTGAGCTATTTGGTGTTGCCGTGTCATTTTGTACTATCAAGAGGTTGTGTGGTAGACCACTTTCTTCATTGGTGAAATAAACTATTACAGTCCAACCAGCTGGTATGTAGACGTGCATTTTTCCAAAAGAAGTTCCATTAAAATTGAAAACGTTACCAGTAGACAAGGCAGCTAAATATAAGAATACAGTATGATTACTAGCATCATAAGGCAAGGCAATAGCACCAGGAGGTAAGGACGAAGTTGTTGTGGTAGAAGTTGTTGAAGTGGTAGTTGTAGAAGTAGAAGTGGTAGTTGTTGATACTGTAGTAGAAATAGAAGTGGTTACTGTAGATACTGTCGTTGGTGGTAGTGTTGTAGTTACTGTAGTTGAAGATCTTGTAGCAATATAATATGCAGCAACTCCTACTAGAATTATAGCTATTACTATTGCTATTACTATAGGTGTATTTGACGCCATGTTAGTTTATAGTTTTAAATAGCAGATTAAAAGATTTTTCATTAATAAAACTTATATCTTTACATAAATACTTTGATCTTATTTAAATTATTATAATAAAAAGTAAATAAACATCTACGATATAAAACTTTCAGAGCTTTAAACTTTATTTCATTATAATAAAATTTAGTTATATTAAATTAAAATATTTTTCAGTTACAAAAATATGTTTACTCAGTCATATATATATATTCGAGAGTTAAGTTTTTTAAATATATTATTTTAAATTGTTAATGACAATAGGGTGTAATAAAGATGGCAGAAGGGAAGAAGAAAGATAACGTAGACCCTAATAGACGTGCAGTTATTATTGGTGGAGCAGCAGCTGTTGCTGGTATTGCAGCTGGTATAGTTATTGGTGGATACGCATTTCCGAGGACTACTAAAGTTATCCAACCTCAAGTAACAGTAGAGAAGGAAGTTAGTACTGTAACTCAGGTGAGTACGACAACTACAACAGTACCTACACAGGTACCTCAGCAAGTAGGGTATGTTAAACAAAAAGTTGCTAATATATCACAACTTACTTCACCTGGACAATATGTTACTACTATGTATATGGGATATCTAGTTTATATTATAAAGACTGGAGTACCGTCTGAAAATGGAGTTGGACCTAACAATGATATTGTAGGATTCTCAGCTTCATGTGCACATATGGGCTATATTTTAGTTTATGATCCTTCAAATAACTGCCTATTATGTCCACAACATTTCAGCCAATATGATGCTACTAGAGGTGGAATGCAAGTTGTTGGTCATCCAAATCAGTTTTTACCACAATTAATTCTAGAATATGAGGAGTCTACTGGAGATATTTATGCTTTAGGTTTTAATAGACTTGTATATGGTACATATAATACGGCTTTACAAGGTTTAGCCCAAATGTCTGGAGGTGGTAATTCATGAGTAGTTCTTCCTCATCTGTTCAATATACTGCTGTTCCGAACAATAAGGTACCTTTACCACCAGTAACTGCAGAAAGATATTCTGTTACATGTAGGTTCTGTAATGTTGGTTGTGGATATGATGTTTTTGTATTCCCAGTAGGACAAGAGGGCGGACCCTCAGCAGGACAGAATGCTATAGTATATAATATGGTAGATAAAGTATTTAATAGGAACTTACAAAACTATCAAGCTGATTATACTAGTGTTTTACCAGCACTTTCAGCAAATTCTGGTACTCCATGGATAGGAGAAGGAATGGTAAGTAAAACTATAAAATATAATCCAAATACTCAAACATGGGAAGAGGTTTATATATTAGAAGTACCAAGTGCCGAATGTCCAGTAAATGAGGGAAACTAT